>DATHPH010000124.1:0-5152 GCA_035484095.1 Cytophagaceae bacterium
TCCTATGGGTACAAGGTGTAGGAAGTGATGTAATGCTTCCTATTGTTTTACCAATGATTGGTGGTGTAATTACTTCTTCCACACATATATTATTGGTCACACCTTTAATATTCGAAATGACCAAAGAATATGAACTGAAGAAATTTGGAAAGATTGATGTAATGGAAGTTGAACATTAATAAAAAAAATATGAGAAGACCTGTTTTAATTCTGATGATGCTCTTATTATCGTGGCATCTGAGTGCTCAGGTAATGTACCTGGACAGTATTAAGAGTATAATAGAAAAAAATAATCCTGAATTACAAATGTACGAGGCACAATCCAATGCCCTCGATGCCTATGCAAAAGGAGCCAAGGCATGGGAAGCCCCACAGATTGGTGCAGGTTTCTTTATGACCCCTTATAATACGTCAATGTGGAGAGGAGACAATTCAGGTGGAGGAACGAATGGAATGGGAAGTTCCTCAAAAGGGATGGGGTCCTTTATGGTTCAGGGACAACAAATGATTCCTAATCCAAGCAAACAAAGAGCAAATCAACAATATAGGCAAAGTATGTCGGCCGTAGAAGTAGCCAATAAAAACTTTGTCAAATACGATTTATTTACGAAAGCAAAAACAGCTTATTACGAATGGGTAATAGCAAAACAAAAAATGCTTGTTTTGGATGAACAAGAACAATTAATGAATTATGTTATTCAGACTTCAGAGATTCGTTACCAATATCGGCAGGAAAAACTAAACTCGATATACAAAGCGAAAGCTGGTCTGGCTGAAATTATAAACAACCGTTTCATGTTAGAAAGTGAAATAAACTGGAAAAGAATATACCTGAATCAGCTGATGAATCGAAGCAAATTAACGCCTTTTGATGTGGATACCAATATAGTAGTTCATGATTATGAAAAAATGATCCTTGACACAAGTGTCTTAGTATCCAATCGAAGTGATATCATGGCGATTGACAAAAATATATTGGTAGCAAAATACAAACTGAATTATGAAAAAAGTAGTTTAAAACCGGACTTTGGAATACAATATGCACACATGTTTACTTTTGGTAGTAATCCCAATCTTTTTACTCTTATGGGAATGGTAAGCATTCCTATTGCACCATGGTCTTCCGGTAGATACAAATCTTCTTCCATTGGTTTGAGCCATGAGATTCAGGGATATCAAAAGCAACGGGAAGCCATTGTCAATGAAGCTTTTGGAATAGCGGAGTCTCTACGATGGAAAATAAAAAATCAGAAACAACAAATCGAAGTCTATTCTAAAAGTATTCTACCAGCCTTGTCCAAAAATTATAACACTTCTTTGCTGGCATACGAACAAAATACGGAAGATCTTTTCATCGTGATCGATGCTTTGCAAGCATTACAAATGGCAAAAATGGAATTATTAAATAAGAAACAGGAACTATTGCTTCTTCTGGTAGATTATGAAAAAACCGTCGAAAAAAAATAATGTATTCATTGTAATAGTAAGTTTGATCCTATTCTTCACTTCCTCTGATCGAAAAGAGAATCATACTGCAACTAATTCGCATGCCGATCATGAAACAAGAGAGAATAAAGCGGCCAAAATTTATACGTGTCCCATGCATCCGGAAATTATTCGGCATGCACCCGGACAATGTCCCATTTGTGGAATGGATCTGGTAGAAAAAGGGGTGGTTAATAGCCTTGAAAAATTAAATCTTGGAGCGATTATAGAACCTGTCAACGAAACAGTAATCGGCCAAATTAGAACAACTAAGCCTTTTTGGAAATCCATCTTGGGAGAAGTTCGTGCGAAAGGATATATTTCATATAATCCTAAAAATATTTTTTCGATCTCTTCTCCCTACGAAGGAAGAATTGAAAAACTTTATGTAAAGTTTAGTTTTCAAGAAGTATATAAAGGACAAAAAATAATGGACATATACAGTCCTGAACTTTTAACAGCCCAGCAAGAATATATCTATTTGCTTAACAGCGCAGAAGAAGTTTCATTAATAAACGCTTCCCGACAAAAATTACTTCTTTTGGGAATGGACGAAGCACAAATCCAGAAGTTGGCGCAAACACGAAAAACTGAATTGCTTTTTTCCGTCTATGCCACAACAGGTGGGCACATTCATCAAATGGATAATTTAAATGAACTTACCATGCCGACCATGCCTATGAGTAATAACAATTCGGGAAAAGCAATGTCCGGAAATACTTCAGCCGAATTAAGTACAAGAGAAGGTATGTATGTAAAAAAGGGAGAATCTATATTTAACATTATTGGCTTGTCCGATGTGTGGGTAATCTTGAAGATTTATCCGGAAGATGTTTTAAAAGTGAAACTTGGTCAAGAGGTGAAAATTATTTCAGAAATAGCACCGGACAATCCCTTAACTGCTAAAATTAGTTACATAGAACCAATGTTGGATGTAGATTCTAAATTTTCAAGTGTAAGAGTATATATAGAAAAATGCGACCATCATTTATTTAAAGTTGGTTCGTTTGTTTCTGCTTCTATATCGACGGGAGAACAAAAAGGGTTATGGGTCCCATCTTCTTCTATATTGGATTTAGGGAATGAAAATTTTATTGTTTTCAAAAAAGAAAATTTTCATTTCAAATCTTTTAAAGTAATCATTGGAGGAAGAGTAAACGATAACGTAAACATTGTGGAAGGTTTAACGGAAAACGAAACAATTGCTTCCGATGCCTGGTACCTGGTGGACAGTGAAAGTTTTGTAGTAACCAAATAAAATATGAAGAATAAATTTATAACGATCATCATTTCACTTCTTCTATCGTCGTGTAGCCAAAAAGCAGAAAAAGAGGAAGAAAAAAACAGCAACGTATTTTATACGTGTTCCATGGATCCCCAGATTATAGAGAAAAAACCGGGGATCTGTCCTATCTGTAAAATGGAATTGACTAAAATTATTATTGATTCAAACAGTACCAAAAACGAACTTAAACTAAGCGAAGAGCAAATAGCATTGGCAAATATTAAAACAAGCAAGGTTAGTGAAGAAAAAATTGGGAGTGAAAAAATATTGAATGGACAACTTGTTCTTAATGAAAACAGGCGTTACAAAATAAGTAGCAGAGTAAGTGGCAGAATTGAGCATTTGTATGTTAAGAATACCGGAGAATTTGTAAAACCTGGAACATTGTTGTATGAAATTTACAGCGAAGAATTTATGTCTGCAGAAAAAGAATACTTGATGGCAGTTGAAAAACAAAAGCGACTGTCTGACTCAGGTATTCATTACAATGAACTCGTGGAAGGTGCAAAGAATAAACTTCTTCTATGGGGATTAAATGAAAATCAAATCAATGCTTTGGTTGAAAATAAAAATTCATTTACCAATCTAATTCCTATATACAGCAAATCATCCGGAGTTGTTATTAGTGTGGGTTTCAAAGAAGGTGATTATTTAATGAATGGTGACGGAGTATATGAGATTGCAAACCTGAATAGTTTGTGGGTGGAGGCACAACTCTATGCAAACGAAGTGAGCACCTTAAGCAATGGGGATGAAGCATTCATAAAAGTTGATGGTTTTTTTGGTAGAACATGGAAAAGTAAAATAGTATTCGCATCACCACAATTGGAAATTCAATCGACTATTGACCTTATACGTGGTGAGATCTCTAATTCTTCTATGGAATTAAAACCGGGAATGAGAGCAAGTATTTTACTTAAAGAAGAGACGAGAAAAGCAATCGTTGTTCCTCTTAATGCTGTATTGCAAGATTCCAAGGGGGCTGTAGTTTGGATAAAGAAAGAAAATGGATCTTATGAAAGTAGAATGGTAATTATCGGTATTCAAAGTGATGATAAAATTGAAATAAGATCCGGCATAGAAGTAGGGGAAGAAGTAGTAATTTCGGGTGCCTATTTGCTGAATAGTGAGTATATTTTCAAAAGAGGTACTTCGCCTATGTATTGAATAGCAGAAAGCAATAGGTACATTAATATAAATGGATATAAATTCTATTAATGTTCACTACGGATTTTAATCTACTTTTAAGGTTGGTTTTCTTAGAATCTTTCAACGAATATTTTAGTGAAAAACTTGTTTATACGTAATTGGAAAATTCTAGTAGGTGGATACTTTTTAAATATCTATTTTTGATAAAATTTTATAAAAAAATATGCGTACATTTTTCAATAATGTTCTTATAGCAGGTCTATTGGGTATTTCATTCATCGGAAATGCACAAAAAGGTTCCGGATGCCCGGATGATTTGGTTCCTAAGTTTTCAGAAAATAAAAATTGGGGATATGCAGATCTTTTTGGTCATTGGGTGATAGAACCAATTTATTCAAAGGTATCGCCTTTTGTAGAAAGCAAAGCCATTGTACAACGTGGTATATTGTGTGGCGTGATTGATTGTGAAGGCAACGTGATTTTACCATGTAAATATGAAAAGCTCACTAATTTTCGTAACGGAAAGGCTTGGGCCCAAGAAAAAGGCCTTTGGGGATTTGTAGGATTAAAAGGACAAGTTTTTCAGGCAGCTCAATTCTCTGAAATCAATCCTATTGCGAATTCTGAATTATCGTGGGTGAAAAAAAATAATAGTTGGGGACTATTCAATGAGGAGCGCAACACTTTTGTCTGTCAACCTCAATTCAAAATGGTTCAGGTGATGTCCATAAATGCTTCGTTGGTACAAATAGATAAAAATTTCGGCGTATTAAACCATGTAAATTGCGGTTATCTTTTACCATTAGAACTTTCCAGAGTAAAAAAATTGGCGGCTCATGATATTATTTTTGAGCAAAACGGTCAATGGGGAGTATTTAATGATATTGGCAAAACAATTATAAATCCGGAGTTTGATACTATTATACTAAAAGACGCAGAACTTTTACAAGTTAAAAAAGATAAAAAATATGGATTCTATGGATTAAAAGGGAAAAAACTTCTTCCGGTTGAGTTTGACGGAATTGGTGATTTTAGCGAAGGTTTTTATACCTTAAAACAGAATGGCAAATACGGGTTTTGCAACCGATTTGGAAAAGTATACATAAAGCCTATGTACGATGATGCACAGCCCTTTAAAAACAAACAATCCATCGTAAAAAAAGGTGATAAATACGGGATTATCGATTATACCAATAAATTTTTATTAAAACCCGACTATGAAAACATTTCTTT
>DATHPH010000125.1:0-5702 GCA_035484095.1 Cytophagaceae bacterium
TTTATGTAATTACTATGATTATAGGCAGCAGCTTCTAGGAGGGAGTCTTTATCAAGTTTATGCAGTTTCATCGAATCACGAAGTGAATTGATTTTCGCGTTGATAAGTTCTGCCAGATATCGGTTATTGAATTTTTTCAAATCAATTTTATCTGTCGGATTTTGAGCATATCCTTTAAAAAAAAGAGTTGCCAAAATAAAAGTAAGTAAGTAAGTAAGTTTTTTCATATTCGATTTACATCTCCGGTTTAAATCATTTTTTATTAAATCCTCGAAGTTTAATTTCAGTAATTTTTTTCTTGGTATCAATAGAAAAATCTCCATTCATCATCCAGTCATAGTAGGAGGAGTCTTTTTTAAATATATCTTCTACTTTTTGTCCCTTGTATTTTCCAAAATTAAAAACCTCTTCGTGTTTTTCGTTAAATACCATTCTGCCTCCCAAATCTACCAATTTATCAAAAGATAACGAATGCAAAACGTTCATATCATTTTTGATTGGTTCTGTTTCGTTTCCCTTTGCATCTTTTATTTTTTTGCCCTCGTATTTCGCTACCTGAGCTTTTAATACTTCGTAGGTTGCCATTGTATCTTTTTCTGCATTGTGCGCTCCTTCAAGGTCTTTCTGACAATAAAATTTATAGGCAGCACTCAACGTACGAGGTTCCATCATGTGGAATATTTTCTGTGCATCTACGAGCTTTCGGTTATTAATATCAAAATCTACGGATGCTCTGTTAAATTCTTCCATTAAGAGTGGAATATCGAATTTGATGTGATTAAATCCTGCCAAATCACATCCCTGTAAAAATTGAGCAAACGTGTGTGCTACCTCTGAAAAGGTGGGAGAGTCCACGACGTCTTTATCATAAATGCCATGAATCAGACTTGATTCAATAGGAATAGGAATCGTTGGATTTATTCTACTTGATTTTGTACTTACTTCCTGATTAGGCATTACTTTTACTACTGCTATTTCCACAATGCGATCTGTAGAAACGTTAATACCTGTAGTTTCTAAATCGAAAAATGCAAGTGGTTTGGTGAGGTTTAGCATGTAAAGGGTATGGTCATAAAATTAATTTGTTTTGAAATTTACTTCTGAATGGCAGATCTTTGAATTAGTCTTCCACAATTTCTTTGGCAAGTTTTTTAATATCCAGACCTCCAAAATTACCAGAACTCATGAGTAATAAGTTTTTATTATTCCAATCCAAGCTTAAAAGGTAGTTCGATAATTTTTGACTATCCGTAAATACCTTGAGGTCTTTGTTATTGAAAGAAGTGATGATGTCTTTTTCAGAGATATCTTCCAGTTTTTTATGTTTCACGGTTTCAGGACTAAAATATACGATAGGAACATCGGCTGCTTTGAAGGTATCTTTATATTGTGATAAAAACTCTTTCGTAAGACTGCTGAAAGTATGAAGTTCCAATACTGCTACAAGGTTTTTACGCTCATACTGTTTCTTTACGGCATTGGTAGTCGCTTTTACTTTCGATGGGGCATGTGCAAAGTCTTTGAAAACAACTGTACTGTAATTTTTATTGAGCACCTCTAATCGGTTAGCCGCACCTTTAAAAGAGCGAATAGCCTGATAAAACATTTCATCTGTAATACCAATTTTATTGCAAACTACTTTGGCTCCACTGATATTTCGCATGTTGTGTTTGCCAAATATCTGAAGTGGAATTTTTCCAAAATCAGTTATTAAATAAGTAATTCCATCTATAATTTCATTTTTATGTGCTGGGTATTCAATGCTGCTCACATCGTCCCTTTCTTTTTTGCAGATGTATGCTGCAAAATCATCGTTATCGGAATAAATTAAAAAGCTGCCTTTTGGAGATGCTTCTGCAAAGGATTCAAACTGATTTACATATTCATCAAAAGTAGGGTACACATTTATGTGATCCCAGGCGATTCCGCTGATAAGTCCAATATGATGATGATAATGGAGAAACTTCGGAGTTTTATCAATAGGAGAAGATAAATATTCATCGCCTTCTAAAATGATAAGGGGAGCATCGTCTGTAAGCTTTACCATGGTGTCAAAGCCTTCTATCAAAGCACCTACCATATAGTCAAAGGATCGGTGATGGTATTTTAAAACATGTAGAATGATAGAAGTAATAGTGGTTTTACCATGGCTTCCTGCAATAACAATTCTTTGTTTGTCAATACTTTGCTGATAGATATATTCAGGGTAGGAATATATCTTCAAGCCTAGTGCCTGAGCCTTTAAAAGTTCGGGATTATCTGCTTTTGCATGCATGCCAAGAATAATGGCATCTAATTCTGTTGTAACTTTTTCAGGATACCAACCTAACGACTCCGGTAAAATTCCGGCTTTCGCTAATCTTGTTTTAGATGGTTCAAATATTTCATCGTCCGAACCTGAAATGATAAACCCCTTGCTATGAAGTGCTAATGCAAGATTATGCATGGCACTTCCTCCAATGGCTATAAAATGTACTTTTTGAGTAGACACAGAACTATTCCAATTATATGAATCCAATTAACAAAATTAAAAGAAAAATGAAGAGGAGCAAATGTTAGTTGATAAGTTTATTAGAGGAAAACTAAACCTTAAAATAGTGTAATTAGTTTTATCAGAGAGCTTATCGAAATTATGAAACTTAAAATCGAAAATTTGAATTTAGCTTTGGAAGAAAATTGATTAGTATTCGGGTAAATATATGTTGATAAACTAAGGATAATATTAAAATTATTTTAACTCAAAGAATAAAGTTGTAGGCTACATTTGTACTAATGGAACAAAAAAAAAACAGCACTAAAACAGGTTTGTTTAAAGCAAAAAATATAAGACCTGAAAGTATCGGGAACCTTGGAAAGTTGCCTCCTCAGGCACTTGATTTGGAAGAGGCAGTTTTAGGAGCTTTAATGTTGGAACGAGATGCTTTGACAACGGTCATTGAAATTTTAAAACCGGAAAGTTTTTACAAAGAATCTCATCAGAAAATATTTCAGGCTGTAGTAAATCTTTTTGACCGGTCGGAACCAATCGATATTCTTACCGTTACAAACCATTTGCGAACGAAAGGTGAACTGGAAATTGCAGGTGGCGCTTATTATATTACTGAATTGACCACTAAGGTCAACTCAGCAGCAAATATAGAGTATCACGCCCGAATTGTGGCAGAACAATCTATAAAAAGAGAGTTAATATCCATTGCCTCCGAGGTGCATCGTGATGCATTTGAAGATACAACCGATGTATTTGAATTATTAGATAAGACGGAGCAATCGCTTTATCAGGTATCGGAGTCTAATATCAGGAAGAACTACGCCGATATGCGTAGTTTGATGGGTGAGGCCTTAAAAGAGCTTCAGGCAAAAAAAGATCACGACAGCCATTTGACGGGTGTTCCAAGTGGTTTTACCGATTTGGATAGGGTGACGGCTGGATGGCAAAAGAATGATTTGGTTATTATTGCTGCAAGACCTGGTATGGGTAAAACAGCTTTTGTAGTATCCGCGATGCGCAATGCGGCGGTTGAATTTAAAAAACCCGTTGCCATTTTTTCTTTGGAAATGTCGTCGATTCAGCTTGTAAACAGACTTATTTCCGCAGAAGCTGAATTGGATAGTGAAAAAATCAAAAAAGGAAATTTAGAAGAATATGAATGGGCTCAATTACATCATAAGATCAACGCACTTACCAATGCGCCGATTTTTATTGATGATACCCCAGCCCTAACCATTCGTGAATTAAGAACAAAATGTCGTCGGTTGAAGGCTAAGAACAATATTGAATTGATCATTATTGATTATCTGCAACTGATGAGCAGTGAAGGAAACGCCAAAGGCTTTGGAGGAAATAGAGAACAAGAAATTTCAGCTATCTCAAGGGCGTTAAAACAATTGGCAAAAGAGTTGCAGGTTCCTGTAATTGCACTTTCCCAACTTAGTCGTAGTGTAGAAACAAGAGGTGGAGATAAACGACCTCAGCTTTCCGATTTACGTGAATCCGGTGCTATTGAACAGGATGCGGATATGGTGGTGTTTCTTTACAGACCCGAGTATTATAAAATAGACGTAGATGAATCTGGTAATTCATTGAAGGGAGTAGGAGAGGTTATTATTGCAAAGCACCGTAACGGCGGTTTGGATAGCGTCTTCCTTAAATTTATTGGAAAGTATACTAAATTCTGCGATTTAGACAGAGCAGAATTTAATTCAGGAGATTCTTTTGATGCTTCGTATAAAAATTCACCTGCACCAAGATTAGGGAGTAAGTTAAACTCCATCGATAGTAATTTTGATAATGAAAATAAAGATGGAGACGATAAAGCTCCTTTTTAAACGGATTTAAAAAGGTTTAGTATCTGGTATATAGTATCTTGTATCTTAAATTGGGTAGTTATAATTTTTTACCATTTTTTCACATCCTAAATTAAAAGATTGTCGTAGAAGTAGTATGGCTTCTAGAGAAATTTTTATGGAGATACTTGTATGTGCATCGGATTATTTCAGGATTGAGTATGAAATCAATCCATGGATGGATGTTAGCAACAATGCTGACAGGTCCGAAGTACTCATTCAATACCGAAAGCTTCTAGATACTTTTGCAAGAGCAGGTGTGAAATTCCATGGAATAGAACCAAATCCAAAATTTCCGGATATGGTTTATACTGCCAACTATGGTTTTATTACGGGTAAGAAATTTATCAAAGCAAATTTCAAATACGAACAAAGAAGAGGCGAATCTGCGTTGGCTGAAAAATATTTTCGTCAGTTAGGATATAAAATTTATGCCTTACCAGATAAAATATATTTTGAAGGAGAAGGTGATTTATTAAGTTCTGGGAATACCTATTTTGTCGGTTGGGGCAAAAGAACAATGAAGGAAGTAGTACCTCATTTAAAAGATATTCTTAACGGAGAAGTGATCGACTTAGAGTTGGTTGATCCATACTATTATCATCTTGATACTTGTTTTGCCCCCTTGAATGAAAAAACGGTTGTGATTAATCCTAATTCTTTTACAAAAAGGGGAATTGAAAAAATTCATAATCATTTTACAAATGTCATCTTAACTTCTGAACAAGACAATAAAGTATTGGCATGCAATATGGTAGTGTGTGGTAAAAATATAATCGTCGGAGAAGGAGTGAGTACCAAATTCAAAACAGATTTATTTTCTTATGGTTATCATATTTTCGAAACACCCATGTCACAATATATAAAAGGTGGCGGTGGAGTGAAGTGTTGCAGCCTTATTATCAATAATGCGGCTTAGTTAGGGTATCTAATCTGCTTAGTATTTTTTAGTCTTTTATAAAAATCCAGGAGGAGAATAAGGCTTTTTAATAGTCACAACCCCATTAAGGCATTGTTTTTGAGATAAATGGTTACATATCAATTGCAAGAGTTATATATCCAAAATACTAAGTTCAGCTGTTTATGAAAAAAATAGTATTATTATTGATAATATTGTTTCAGGTATTGGTTCACAATATTATAATTGCAGGTACTCCTACACCTTCTATTAATTCAGTACAACCCGAAGGAGGAGGAGCTGCCCTTAGCTCTGCTTGTAAAGGGCAGACTGTAAGATTGGTCGGAGTTAATTTTGCAGCTCCGGATTTATTATATAATATGGTAACCATAAACGGAGTTAATCAATTGTCTTATACTTTTATTAACTCAGATACAATCGAATTTATCATTCCATCTTC
>DATHPH010000126.1:0-7140 GCA_035484095.1 Cytophagaceae bacterium
AGGATTTTCAAACATGTCATTGATAGCAGCATTGTTAACCAACACGTCTATTTTCCCGTATTTAGTGAGGATCTCTGTTTGAGCCTTCAACAATGATTCGGGATTTGTGACATCTATACCAAGGCCAATATGTTCTGCTCCTAATCCGTGCGCAAATGAACGAGCCATTTCTGCATTTACATCCGCCACCACTACTTTTGCCCCAGCTTCGGCCAATGCTTCACAATGTCTTTTACCAATTAGCCCGCAAGCACCGGTTACAATCGCTATTTTACCTTCAAGTGAAAAAAGATTCATTCGTTATTTTTGTAAAGCTGTTTTTTCTGTAAAACTTTTTTGCACATCTCCCACTTTTCTGAATACTGCTTCTACCGGCTTGCCTTTAAGAAGGGAAGCTACATTGCCCTGTTTTAAGGCCTCTGCCAACAAAGCCAATACCTCGTCATACATTTTTAACGTATACTCAATGTCTTCGTCAGAATGGCTATAACTTACATTGTGAAAGCCACCCCATAAAATTTTTCTTTTTATCATCTCCTGTTGCACATACGATTTCAGTATTAACGGGTCGCCTGCAGCAGCATTAAAGGTAAGAATAGTGCGGCAATCAAAACCTTGACATGAAGTAACGTCAGATAACCCATGCTTCGCAGCCAAGGCATTATATCCGTCTTTCAGTTTTTTCCCCTTTTCTGCAAGTGCTTTAGGGACATTTTTGTCGATCATCTCCTGGATAGTAGTAATAGCCGCAGCAATGGAGAGTACTTCTCCCCCAAAAGTTGAGTAAAAGAAAACATCTTTTTCAAATAATTGCAGCACATCCTTTCTGCCGGTCAGCAAGGCAATCGGCATACCATTCGCAAATGCTTTAGAATATACTGCCAGATCCGGTTTAATGTCAAAATATTCCTGGGCTCCCCCAATGGCTACTCGGAAACCAGTCCACATTTCGTCAAATATGAGAAGTGTACCATTTTCCTTACAGAGTTCTTGAATTTTATTCAAAAAGCCATCTTTAGGTGCTTCAAAAATAAAAGGTTCCAAAATTACACAAGCGGTATCTTTGTCCAGTTTACTTTTAAAAGATTCTATATTATTGTAATCAAAAGTATTCGTCAATTCTTTTATTTCCTTTGGAATTCCATCTGCCCGGCTAGTTGTACCAATGTACCAATCATGCCAGCCGTGGTATCCGCAACACAAAACTTTCTTTTTGCCTGTAAATGCTCTTGCCACTCTTACTGCTGCTGCACATACTTCCGCACCAGTTTTGGCAATTCTCACGCCTTCTGCATTTGGAATGATTTTATGAATCAATTCGCTAAGCTCCACTTCCAGTTCGTGCATTAACGAAAATGTTATGCCGTCTTTCAATTGGGTTATAATGGCATTGTCTACTTTGTCATAGGCATAACCTAATGACAACGGTCCGATGGCCATGTTGTAATCAATGTATTCGTTTCCATCCACGTCCCAAACATGCGAACCTTTTCCTTTTTTAAGATATTTTGGTGCTACTCCATTTACGTATTGAGATGGCCCTTTAGCCATGGTTTGGGTAACAGGAAACATAATCTTACTGGCTCTTTCATAAAGAGCATTTGATTTTGTGATAACCGGATAATTTTTATTTTCTAACATATATTTAAGATAATGGGGAAACTTCTATTTCTTTTAGGGCAAAGGCATTAAGTGCTTTTGCAGCTATTTTTTCCGGAGTAAATCCTTCGTACTCGAGTACATCATTCAATCTTCCCGGTCTAAACCATTTTTCTTTCAATGATAATGAATGAACATTTGAAGTAATTCTGTTTTTTAATAATACTTCTGCGAGTATTGAATACAACCCACCGGTTTGAAAGTGATCCTCTACGGCTACAATCAATTCGCTGTTCTTAGCAACTTGTTTAATAACCTCTTCGTCTACAGGTTTCAAACTGCGCATATTCACCAGCCCAACGGAATAACCTTTTTGTTCTAAGATTTCTTTCGCTTTGTAAACATTGGAAAAAAGCATTCCATATACCAAGAACGTAATGTCTTTCCCTTCAGAAATTACTTCTGCCTTTCCAATGGTGAAATTTTTATCATGACTTATAATCGGTTTTACAAGATTGACACGAAGGTAGGATGGTGATGGGGACGACCAGATAGTAGGAAGTGCCAGCAACATGTCTTCTTCGTCTGCCGGGCAAAAAACTTGCATTCCGGGAATACCTCGCATGATTGCTACATCCTCGATTGCCTGATGAGTAGGGCCATTTCCGTCGGATAGAAACCCGGGGATAAATCCACTTAATTTGACCGGCAATGCTCCAATTCCCACATCTGTTCTTATGAATTCATACGCCCGCATGGTAAGAAATGCCGCTAAGGCATGTACAATCGGTATTCTGCCTCTTAAGGCAAAACCAGCTGCCATTCCTATCATGCATTGTTCTGTAATTCCAGTATCGACAAATCTTTTTTTGAGTTCAGAATTTTGTGGAATATTTTTTATCAATGCCCTGTTTTCAGCGGTCATAATAATATACCGCTCATCCTGTAAGGCAATTTCTGTAATCAGTTTCTCGTAATTCATAATGGGATTTATCGTACAGTTAATGTTTCTGAATGTAATACAACTGGTTTATGATCGTGTAATTCTTTCAATAATGCTTCCACTTCGTCGTGACTAAAATTGCAAAACCAACGATCCGCTCTTTTTTCAATACTTGGTAACCCTTTCCCTCTTACCGTTTGCGCAATAACAGCCGTGGGTTTAGAAGATTGGAAGTTAATATTTGTAAAAGCATTTTCTAGTTGCTCGAAATTATGTCCGTCAATTTCAACTGCATTCCATCCAAAAGCCTGAAACTTATCTTTTATAGACTCTAATGGAATCAGTTCTTCCGTTTGCACATTCGCCTGGAAAAAATTTCTATCTACGACCAGGATCAGATTGTCCAGTTTGTACGCAGCTGCAACCAAAGCGGTTTCCCAGACGGAGCCTTCGTTTAATTCGCCATCACCTGTGACCACAACAATTTTATTGGTCTGATTTTTCATTTTGCAATCCAACGCCACACCTGCTGCTACCGAGGGAAGATGACCCAATGAGCCGGAATGGAATTCAACGCCTGCAATGTTTCTATTGGGATGCCAATAAATATGGTCGTTTGTATTTAAATGATTGTCCAAGCGATTTTTTTCCATGAATCCAATTTCTGCATACAACCCATATAGCGCAGGAACATCATGTCCCTTCGATAAAAAAAGATAATCACGGGTGGGGTCTTCCAGGTTTTGAGTGGTAATGTTTAAAAATTTAGTATATAAATAAACAAATAAATCCGTGCACGATAAGGAGGCTCCGGTAAAACACCCTCCGTCTTGAGACATTTTAACAATGTTTTCCCTTACTTTCAGCGAAAGAGCTTCCAGCTCTTTTATTTCTTCTTTTTTCATTTTTTGATTCATTCTAAAAATCTTTCAAAATTTTTGTTTGTTTCTTATTGATTGTTTTTAATTCATCCAAATGATTTCTGTACCAATTCACACCAGCGTATTTATCGTTAATGGTGCTAAGTCCAGGTTTTCTATCCAATAGATCTAAAATATCTTCTAATGTAAATTTGTTTTTTTTTGGATAAAGTGATTCGAAAACCGTTTTTATAAATTGATAATCTTCTTTGTAGTCAATTGTCCAGCGATGTGACATAGAGTAATCCAGCCCTTTTTCCCAACTTATATTTCCTATTTTAAATTTGTCAGGATTTTCCCAAATATACGGTGTAGTATGTTCTCTTTCCATCTTTTTATCCGCATGTTTCCAGGCATATTCAAGCGATTTCATAGTCATGACTTCTACATCGTTTCCGTCCGGATAAGAAGCCGGGTGCAGATTACTCACATAGTCAAATTTTATATCATTGTCTAGAAAATAAGCAACGACCCTATCAATGATGGATGAATCAATTATTGGACAATCCGATGGAATTTTAAGTACAACGTCGGCATTGTACTTTTTTGCTGCTTGGTAATGTCGGTCTAATAAATCATCCCGGTCTCCTCTGAATACTTCAAATTTGTTTTTATTGCATACTTCTTCAATAATATCGTCTTCCGGATCCATCGTCGTGGCAACGACAGCTTTTCCAATATTTTTCGATTCCAACACTCTGTCCATCATTCGGACAAGCAAAGGCTTATCCATCAACGGTAGCATCACCTTACCCGGTAATCTTGTTGAAGTCATTCTGGCCTGTACGATGGTTAGAATAGTTGACATACTAAAAGTTAGCAGTATATTTTTTCGAAGATTGTTTTTTGTTTTACCTTCTCTTGTTTTTGCAAAGACAAGGTTTTGATGAATTTTTTTCGATCCCCTTTGTACTCCATGTATCTTTTTGCAATTGCAGCGATATTGGCAGCTGACTGTCCGTCATTTTGCACAGGAATTTTTTCCTTTAATTCCTCTATATTAAAATAAGAATGTACTTTTTTTCCCTGAGCCAATCCTATATAAACCACTGTGGAATATTGTGTAATTAATTCTTCGCAGTTTGCGATCATAGCGTTGATATTCCCTTCCGTATATATCAGAGTATTCTCTGGGGCGTTTCCCTTTATTTCTGCAATTGCCCTTCCCGTAATTTCATTAGGATGTAATTTGAAAATGAGTTGCCGACCGTTGGCTATTTTGACAGCCTCTCTTATAAATGCCGGTCTGTCTTCTTTGCCAAAACATTCCCGAATATCCGAAGTGGCCACTAATACAAAATTTTTATAAGGAAAATTGTTGTTAAAATCGGCTGCTACATTATCGAAATTAGGCATGCCTGTTACTATGATTTTAGAAGGATCCGTACCTAATTGGGCAAAATATTTTTTGTACCCCTCAGAAGCTACACAAAATATATCCGCTAGATTGGAGGAGCCGTTTAACGCAGTTCCAACGGAAAAATACCTTGGAAGTTTGAGCGCCTTTACAATTTTAGCCCATTTTGTTAACGGATCTGTCATTCCTTCCTGCACCCAAATTGTTTTTGCATTTCTTACGGAGGTAGGTACTAACAGGTCACTGCAGAGTATCACCATGTCATAGGTGTTGTTATAAATTGTTTGGGCATAATCATTTTTAAGGCCATGTTTTTCCAAATATTGATCTGCTTTTTGTTTAAAATGCCCGGCAAAAATTGTGTGATCCAAGATCCCGGTTTTAACCGCTAGTTTAATAATCGGATTATCACTATAGAATTGACTATAATAACAGTCATACTCCTGGTCAAGATAGGATGCTATTTTATGCATCTGACTGGTTTGGTTAGGTGATCCAATTATAAATAGTATCTTCTTCATATCCTTCCCGACACTTTAAACTTGTATTTGATTCCAGACTTGCTCTTGTAAAAGTAAAAGCGTAATTCAAATCTTTTTACTTCTTTTAGGTTTGTTATTCTATTATTCTAGGGGCTTTTCTGTTTTTACCTCTGATATTTATCCTGCTATATTGATTTAGCAGATTTATATAATATTGGGAATTTGACTTTTCCCGTTAACACGATGGAAATTCTTTTCGTTCCTTATTTTTATCATGAAAATGAATTATTTTGAGTTTTTCATTTTCCATTTCTGTCTCTGAACAAATCTACTAACCTTTCCTGACTATTTGGAAAAAAAAGTCAATTATTTAATTTTTGTGGATATATTCTGATTTTATTATTGAATTTTTTCTTGAAAAAAAATAAATAATCATAGATAACGTAAATAGTTTACTAAGTATACTTTTTTTCTGAATTGGCAACCATGAATCATAAGGTAGATTTGCTCCTAAAATCTGATTTTAGTAAGCTTTGTGTGTGAACGGCTACTAGCTCATAACTAGAAATTGTCGCCGGCTTAATTCTTCTCTGCTTTACATAAAAGGAGAGGTTAATTTACAAATTTTACATAATGTAAACATTTGCCTCTTATTTTATCTATAATAACAAAATTACAGTTCACTTGTAAAGTCTATATTACTGGCTTATTAAGGAATTATAAATAACAAAAAATTGCCATTAATGTTAAGAAATTCAACCTATTCATGCAACCGGAATTGTTTATATAAAATCATCTAGCCCAAATAGAAGCTATTATTGCAAGTATTGCCGGCATGGCTTGTACAAAAAAGATTGATCGCTGGGCCGTAAATGCTCCATAAATTCCTGCAACAATTATACAGGAAAGAAAGAAGGCTGAAACATTGAAAGACCATTTTGGATCATCGATACAAAAGGACCAAATAAGTCCTGCGGATAAAAATCCATTGTACAAACCCTGATTAGCCGCAAGTGCTTTCGTTTTTTCAAATAAATCTTCGGGTAATGATTTGAAAGTTTTTTTTCCTCTTGTTGTCCAAGCAAACATTTCTAACCATAAGATATAGAGGTGTTCGACTGCCACAACGCCAATTAAAATTTTCGCAAGAATATCCATATTTTTTTTTGAGCTAATGTACAAAATTATGCGGAAGAAAATGTTAAATAAAGATGTAACTTTGTGCTTATGATAGAGATAGGTAAATTCAATGTTTTGAAAGCGTTAAGGCTTACTCCTCCTGGAATGTTTTTGTGGGATGGTCATGGAGAAGATGTAGTGCTGCTTCCGAATAAATACATTCCCCAAAATTTGGAAATCGGTGAAGAAATGAAAGTTTTTATATACAGGGACTCAGAAGACAGAATTATTGCCACTACGTTGGAGCCCAAAATTAAACTATATGAAATTGCTTCTCTGCAAGTAAAGGAGGTCAATGATTTTGGAGCATTTCTTGATTGGGGGCTCGAAAAAGATCTAATGGTACCCTATCGTGAACAACTGAGAAAAATGAAAGTAGGGGAACAGTATCTTGTTTATCTGTATATAGACGAGGATACGAATCGATTGGCAGCAACAAGCAAAATAGATCGTTTTTTGGAAAAAGACAATATTGATATACAAATAGGAGATCAAGTTGATTTGTTGGTGGGTGATTCAAGCGATTTAGGGGTCAATGTGATTATTAATGGTACATACAAGGGATTGATCTATCATAGCGAAATTTTCAGAAAAATATCTCCCGGAGATAAAACAATTGGATTTGTCAAAGACATCCGTGAAGATCAAAAAATTGACATA
>DATHPH010000127.1:0-2327 GCA_035484095.1 Cytophagaceae bacterium
AACTGCAAAAAGGGCTTTATGCGACTACTCTTGCAAATATTCAAGTATAAAAATTTGACTGATTTACAACCAATTACACAAAATTGGTTGTAAATTTTTTTAGCCTGATTTGGATATAACTAATTATTTACTAATTTAGAATTCCAATTCGACTTTATAAGTAACCTAAACATTTAAACCTAAACCTAATTAAACGAATGAAACGCTACGAAGAACTTAAAAACCTAATATTATCTCTTGAGGGAGACTTCGTTAAATTCTATGATAAAAACAACAGTGCTGCAGGAACAAGAGTAAGAAAAGGCATGCAAGACATCAAGAATTTGGCTCAGGAAATAAGAGTAGAAGTTCAGGATTTAAAAAACGATTCTGATGAATAATATAACTTTTTTTTGTTATAAAATTCTTATCTAATGAAGAAAGGCTTCACCACTTATGAAGCCTTTCTTTATTTTATATAAGTCATGGCTTGACTAATTTTTGCCTTCAGTTCTGCAGAAGCTTTTGCCAATGGAAGCCTTACATTTGCATGGCATATTCCCAATAATTCAAGTGTTTGTTTTATCCCAACCGGACTTCCCTCTTCATAAAGATAGCCATTGAGGTCTATCAGCATCTTTAAAATTTCTGTTGCACCTTTGAAATCATTATTTAAGGCAAGTTTCAACATTTTTGAAAACTGAGAAGGATAGGCATTTGCCATGACAGACATAACACCTTTTGCTCCAATGGAAATCATTGGAACTGTTACAATATCATCCCCGGAAATCAAAATAAAATCCTTGTCTGCATATTTTACTATTTCCAAGGCTTGTTCAATATTACCCGAAGCTTCTTTTATAGCCACTATATTGGGATGGCTCGACAAACGAATGGTCGTTTTGGCGGCAATGTTGGAAGAAGTACGTCCTGGCACATTGTACAAAATTATAGGCAAAGGCGAAATATCCGCAATGGCTTTGTAATGCAAATAAATTCCTTCCTGAGATGGTTTATTGTAATAGGGGCTTACCGAAAGAATCCCATCTACTCCCTTTATGTCTAGTTTCTTTAGCGTATGTATAATTTCAGCCGTATTATTCCCCCCGACACCGTATACCAAACCGACCCTTCCATTATTTTGTTTTTTAACAAAACTTAAAATTTCTTCTTTTTCGGAAAGAGAAGTAGTAGCAGATTCTCCTGTAGTACCATTTACCAAAAGATAATCAACACCGCCGTCTATGACATAATTGATTAACTTCTCGTATGCCTTGTAATCAATTTCCCCGCTATCCTGAAAGGGTGTTACCAAGGCTACCCCTGTACCTATAAATTTACGCTGCATTATCGATGGTATTAATTATTAATTTCACTCAAAATTGGCAAATTATTAATAGAATATAAAACCCTATTCTACTTTTTTAGTTCAATTCAGGTTGATTTTATCAACAAACAAAAAGCTTCTCTGCTAAACCCAGAGAAGCTTTTATTATAAGAGAACTATTTATCAGGTAATTCTTACCTATTTTTTTTCAAAAACCAATCTTGCATGATCCATAATTTCTCTCTCAAAACAAACTCTATTAGGTCTGTATTTAAGAATATCCATTTGGTGCCTGAATTCTTTATCTGTGAATAGTTTTGGTATTAAAGACAAATACCAAAGGTATTTTTTTACCCCAAATTTGAAGTAAAGTTTGGTCCATTCTCTGTTTGTTTTTACATAATCCAGACGACCGCTGCTGTAAAAAATGTTTTTGAAATACGGGCTTGCAACTCTGATAATATGTTCATGTCCGTAGGGAAGCCAAGAATCAGGATTGTGTTTCGTCAACAAAGCAACAATGTATGCATCTGAACCTTTAGGAGCATTGATATCGACCTGCTCAAAAGGAATCATATTTTTACTAAATACCATCGACTGCATGTAGAATCTACCGCCTTGTGGTAATAAATCAGCCACATGTTTGAAATAACTATCGTATACTTCGTCTTGTTTTCCCTCAACATAGTCTTTCACACTTGCAGCATGTTCAAAACTACCAAAAGCAGTAACGGCGTCAAATGTTCCAAAATCTTCTGGTTTTACATAACGAGCATCTTTAATATAAGCTTCCAGTCCATTTTTCCTGCAAGATGCCACTTGCCCTTTGGAAAGGTTTACACCAATTCCTTTTGCTTTTACTACATTTTTCAGATGATAAAGCCATCCTCCCCAGCCGCAGCCAAGATCCAATACTTTTGTACCTTCTTTTATACGCAAATTTTCACATACAAAATTATATTTTTTTAATTGTGCTTGATCTAATGTTAAAGAGTAATCGCCGTTGTACATTGCATTACTA
>DATHPH010000128.1:0-3222 GCA_035484095.1 Cytophagaceae bacterium
AAAATGCGGAAAGCCAATCAATATTTCCGTTTGACCCATCTTCCTTGGATGTAGTGTTGCTCACGCACGCGCACATTGACCATACAGGAAGGTTGCCGCAACTATTAAAATCAGGTTACAACGGACAGATTGTGTGTACCACCCCAACCTTTGGACTTGCACAAATATTGCTAAACGACAACGCTTCTCTTAGTTCTAAAAGATTAAAACGACTCGTAAATAGGGCATATCGATATACACATCGTGAAGAAGAAATTGAAATTCTAACCTTAAAGGAAGTAGAAGAAACGATGGATCGATTTGTCACCATCTCCTTTAACCACCGTTTTCAGATTCATACTAAAATATGGATTACCTTTATACCAACTGGGCATCTATTAGGAGCTGGCAATATATTGTTGGAAATAGAAGAAAAAGGAGAGCTAAAAAAAATATTATTTTCAGGAGATTTAGGTAGGAAAAATTACCCTCTTTTACCAGATCCGTCTCCAGTCCCTAATGTCGACTTTCTAGTATGCGAAACAACCTACGGCAACAGAAGCCATCAGGAAAGAGGAAATCCAGAGGATGTGATTGAAAGAATCATTAAAGAAACCTGTGTGGAAAAAGCAGGAAGACTGATCATTCCAGCTTTCAGCGTGGGGAGAACACAGTCTATTATTTATACGTTGCATAAACTTTTTTTACAAGGCAGGTTACCCAAAATAAAAATTTTTACAGACAGCCCAATGGCTGAAGTGAGTTCAAGAATATACGAAGAATTTCATTCTTTATTAAACGAAGAAGCTAAAACTATTTTTGCAGAGCATAAAACCTTGTTTGACTTTGACAACCTCATTTATGTAGCCAATTTCAAAGAAAGCAAAGCCATTACTAATTATTACGAACCCTGTATTATTATCTCTGCTTCCGGAATGTTGACAGGTGGACGAATGGAAATGCATGTAAAGAAAAATCTCAACAACCCTTATTGTACCTTTTTGATGATAGGGTATTCAGCGGAAGGAACCCCGGGCCACCGATTGATGTCCGGAGGAAAATTTTTGAGGATCGGAGGAAAAGATATTCCCATTACCGCATCTATCGAACGCACGGATATATACAGTGGTCATGCAGGAAAAGAAGATTTACTGGATTTTGTTCGTCAACAAGATAAAAATACATTAAAAAATATTTTTCTCGTGCACGGCGAATACCAAAGCATGATTGACTTCCGAGAAAATCTTAAAGAAGAAGGTTTTAACCGATGCGAAATTCCATCGAAAGGAGAAAGTTTCTTTCTATTGTAGTTTCGAAACTGTTTATTGTATTACAATCGGTTTAACGCTTCATTCAATTGTTGGTTCATCTCTTTGAACCGATCTTTGGCAGCGTTGATAAATGCTTCGTCTTTGATAAGTTTGTATACATCCTCATCTCCATTGGTATCCATTTCACTGACTTTATACGTTTGCTCATAATTCCCTTTTTCAAGTTTAATAATATACTTATTATTCCAGGCAAAAACAGTGATTTTAAAATCGCTGTGAGGTATTTCAGCTACAGTACGCATCGGGGAAATTTAATTAAGATTGAAAATTGATACTCTTTGTTCAACAAAATTTTTCGGATTTAAATTGAAAATACAGTTCATAAAAACCTAACCTTCTTATCGTCAAGAGTACGAATCGAAATTACAGATTCTACCATTCTTCCCAAAATAAATACGAAAAAAGGCCTTATATTTTTTACCTTCGCAAAGTAAAATACTATTGAAATGAATCAAAGTACAATTATTCAATCTGTATCGGAACTATTAAAAGAGATTGTCGGAGAAACCAACCTATACACAGATGAGGAATCGCTGGCTCATTATGCACACGATGAAACAGAAGATTTTCGTTTCTATCCCGATGTCGTAGTAAAACCCGGAACGGCAGAAGAAGTAAGTGAAATAGTAAAACTCTGCAACCAATATTCCATTCCATTGACCCCACGTGGAGCAGGTACCGGACTGAGTGGTGGGGCGCTGCCTGTCTGCAAAGGGATTGTACTCTCCATGGAACGTTTTAATAAAATTATCGAAATAGACGAACGTAATTTTCAGGCAACAGTAGAAACCGGTGTCATTACCCAGGTCTTTCAGGAAACGGTCGCCAAAAAAGGGTTGTTTTATCCGCCTGATCCTTCCAGTCGTGGAAGTTGTTTTATAGGAGGAAATATCGCGGAGTCTTCCGGAGGGCCTAAAGCGGTAAAATATGGGGTTACGAAAGATTACATTTTAAATCTTCAGGTAGTATTGCCAACCGGAGAAATTATCTGGACGGGTGCCAATGTCTTAAAAAATGCAACCGGATTTAACCTCACCCAATTGATGATTGGCAGTGAAGGAACTTTAGGAATCATTACAAAAGCAGTGACCCGGCTAATCCCACTTCCTACCAATGATCTCGTGATGCTTATTCCCTTTCGCTCTTCCAGACAAGCATGCGAGGCAGTCAATGCTATTTTGATGACTGGTATCATTCCTTCCGCACTTGAATTTATGGAAAGAGACGCCCTTCTGTGGTCTGCACGCCATCTTGGTTTGGAACTTTCGGTAGCACCGGATATTGAAGCACATTTATTGGTGGAAGTTGATGGAAACGATCCGGAATCACTTCTCAGAGATGCCGAAAAAATATACGAAGCAGTCTCCGTTTTTGATATTGAAGAACCTCTTTTGGGAAATTCCTCAAAGCAAAAAGAAGATTTATGGAAATTGCGCCGTAACGTGGCAAATGCTGTAAAAGAAAATTCTGTGTACAAAGAAGAAGATACCGTTGTGCCACGCGCCTATCTTCCCGAATTATTGGTGGGAATCAAAGAAATTGGTAAAAAATATAATTTTAACACAGTATGTTTTGGTCATGCGGGAGATGGGAATCTTCATATTTTTGTTCTTAAAAAAGACCAAACGGAAGATGACTGGAAAACTAAGGTGCCCGAGGGCATAAGAGAATTATTTCAATTGACAGTAGCACTCGGTGGAACAATTTCGGGAGAACATGGTATTGGTTATGTACAAAAACCTTATATTAATATCGCACTAAGCGAAAAGCAGTTGCAATTAATGAAGGCCATTAAATCCGTTTTTGACCCAAAAGGGATTCTAAATCCTGGTAAAATATTCTAACATACAAGGTAAAATACCTAAATTGGAGCAAAACTTACATACTATAAACATTACAAGAGGTAGGCACG
>DATHPH010000129.1:0-9151 GCA_035484095.1 Cytophagaceae bacterium
CATTTCTCCGAAAGAAAGATAATTCCTGAATCAAACAACCTGAAATTTTATAAATCTGCTAAAATCCTGTAATGCTCGATATTGGATTAAACTATATTAAACACTAACTTTGATCAGATGGTAAATAATCAGATTTCAGAATTCGGGAATGTGCTTTTATTCATTCTAGGAGGAATTTCATTTGTGCTTATTGCGCTGACAGTTGCTAAGTTTATTCGCCCAAGTCGACCAAATGAAGAAAAACTTGCTCCTTATGAATGTGGTGAAGAGGCAGTAGGAAATCCTTGGACAAATTTCAATATTCGATTCTATGTTATTGCTTTAATCTTTGTTTTGTTTGAAGTAGAAATCATTTTTCTTTTTCCTTGGGCAGTTGTTTTTGGGAATGCTGAATTGATAAAACAAACAAATGGACTTTGGGGGTGGTTTTCAGTAATAGAAGTATTTTTGTTTATATTCATTCTTACAATTGGTCTTGCCTATGCTTGGGTAAAAGGGTTTCTTGATTGGATTCAACCAGCTTCAATAACTGAAGAGTTTAAATCAAAAATCCCAACAGATTTGTATGAAGCAGTGAATAAAAAGTACGAAACGAAAGCAAATGTTTCTAATGCCGACTAATTATTTTAGTTGTAATTGCATTTCTAAGGATAATTAAATAAAAAGAGTCATTAAAATGTTGTTGGATCAGAAATTCGGAAGCGGAGGAGTTGTAGTGACGAAAGTAGACGATATCCTTAATTGGGCTCGTTTGTCTTCCCTATTTCCAATGGGTTTTGGTATTGCGTGCTGTGCTATTGAAATGATGTCTACGTATGCGTCCGGTTATGATTTGGATAGGTTTGGTGTCATCCCACGATCGTCTCCACGTCAATCTGATTTAATGATTGTAGCAGGAACGGTAACGTTCAAAATGGCGGATCGCATAAAACGATTGTTTGAACAAATGCCCGAACCTCGGTATGTGATTTCCATGGGTTCTTGCTCTAATTGTGGTGGACCTTATTGGGAACATGGTTATCATGTTGTGAAAGGGGTAGACCGAATAATTCCGGTAGATGTTTATGTTCCTGGTTGTCCACCGAGACCAGAAGCATTGATTGGAGGAATTATGAAATTGCAGGAAAAGATAAGACAAGAAAGTCTGATGGAGCCGAAGGCCTTAAAAAGATTAATGGAAAAAAGAGGAACATCTTAAGTTTAAAGTAATGTTATATTTTCTGATCTTGTTATTTTTCAATCCTAATAGCTTTTTTTCTATGAAGGATGATAACGTAGTGATCATTGAAAAGAAAATAAAAATTCATTCTTTTAAGTCCGCTAAAATTATTTGTTATAAAATCGATACCTGTACTTTCTATTTTGAACCTGGTCATTTTATGTCGCAAACAGTGGCGAATGAAGGCAAACACAGGTATCATGAAGTGGTACTAAAAGAATTACCGGCGTTGCTTTCAAAAAAGGATACCGTTGATCTTACTAAAAGTAAAGAAAATACAGTTGTATCAAGTTTGGTGAACGATGCTTTGGAAAAGGGGTATGTCAATATTTTGTTTTCAGGAAAACTATTTTCAGGAAAAACAATTATCAATGTTGAGTATTGGGATAAAGATGTTCTTTTAAGTGAATTTAAAAACAGTAATCTATACCGTCCTGACAGTGATGTATTCACTTTGTTGGATGGGGAACTGATTTACTATTATAAACCTGCTCTTAAACGATCAGAGCCAAGGTTCAGAGATTAGCGTATGCAATTTTCAGAAATAAAATCGATACTGATTGAAAAGTTTGGTGAAGAAACGATACTGGCAGAAAATGCAGCGTATAGCCAACCACAACTTACAATTGCTTTAAGCAAAATAGAGGAAGTATGTTTTTTTTTAAGAGATACAGATCAATTATACTTTGATTACCTGGCGTGCTTATCAGGACTTGACAACGGAGTAGAAAAAGGACTTATGGAGGTGATTTATCATTTGTATTCCATTCCTTATAATCATGCGTTGGTATTGAAGGTAGAAATGAATAGGGAGAATCCGGAAATTCCTACCACTTCAAATGTGTGGCGTTCCGCAGATTGGCACGAGCGTGAAGCATACGATATGTTCGGTATAAAATTTTCGGGTCATCCTGATTTAAGGAGAATATTACTTCCTGCAGATTGGGAAGGATTTCCTTTGCGTAAAGATTATCAAGAGCAAGAATATTATCATGGAATAAAAGTGAAATACTAAGTCAAATCGTTCGAAAGTGCCAACCGATCATATTCAATATCAATACAATTCCAAACACCTTTCTAATTCAGAGCCTTTGGCTGTTGATGTAAGTAAACTTAGAACAGAAGAAATGGTGCTCAATATTGGGCCACAGCATCCTTCTACGCACGGAGTGTTGCGCTTAGAAGTAGTTACGGATGGTGAAATTATCAAAGAAGTAATTCCACATATAGGGTATCTGCATCGTTGTTTTGAAAAACACGCTGAGAAACTTCCCTATAATCAGCTCATACCTTTTGTAGACCGCATGGATTATTTGGCAGCGATGAATTCCGAACATGCCTATGCCATGGGTATAGAAAAAATGTTGGGTATTGATCATGCGATTCCTAAGCGGGTGGAATATATTCGAGTACTTGTTGCAGAATTCAATCGCATCGCTTCTCACTTTGTAGCTATTGGTACTTATGGATTAGATGTTGGATCATTTACACCTTTTCTTTGGCTCATGCGAGACCGCGAACATTTGAATCGTTTGCTGGAGTGGTTATCAGGGGCGAGGATGTTGTACAACTATATTTGGATTGGTGGTTTGTATTACGATCTTCCGGTTGGGTTTGAAGAACGCTGTTTGGATTTTATACGTTATTTAAAACCGAAACTTCTGGAACTCCAAAAAATAATTGTTGACAATAAAATATTTATTCAGCGTACGGCTAACATAGGTGTGTTGCCGTTGGAGTTAGCGATTAATTATGGAATCTCCGGACCATGTCTAAGAGCTTCCGGTTTGCGATTGGATTTGCGAAGGGTAGACGGATATTCCGTGTATCCGGAGCTTGAATTTGAAGTACCCATTGGCAGAGGCGAAATGGGTAAAGTAGGCGATTGTTGGGATAGAACAAATATACGTGTATTGGAATGCTGGGAATCGGTGAAGATCATAGAACAATGTTTGGAAAAATTAAAAGGAGAACACAAGCGTACAAGAGAATTTGATCCACAAGCGTTAGTACCTAAAAAGATACGCCCTAAAGCCATGGATTTTTATGCCCGTGCTGAAAACCCAAAAGGAGAGTTGGGGTTTTTCTTTCGCACGACTGGCACTTACGATGTTCCGTATAGAGTGAAAGTTCGTTCCTGTTGTTTTGTGAATTTATCCGTCCTTCCTGCCATAACAAAAAATGTACTCTTAGCAGATTTGATTGCGATTTTAGGTTCTCTCGATATTATGATGGGGGAAATTGATCGTTGATAGAAATGATTTTTTAGTTGTACTTAATTTCGTTTTATTTTAAAATAGAGGTCTGAATTATAACATGCCCAAGATCTGCTTATGCCTGCAATGGTGGGAGTAACTTTCTGTTGTTTTGTGAATTTATCAGTATTTTCTGCCATTACAAGAGGTTCTGCTGACAGATTTTATTGTATTTTGGATTCTTTGGATATTATGACAGGAAAATAACCATCTACTCCAAATTGTAGGACTGAAAGTAGTCTACCTGCTTGAGTGTTAGAATGATTTGTCGGTTGAGTAGCAGGAAAATACTTGTGCAATGATTTTTTAAAAGGTGAATTTATTTTCGTTCGTTATTTTTCATGTTAGTGTTGAAAAATAATAGCATCAAGGAATTTAAATAGAGTTGAAAATTTCAAACTTTATAGTACTTTGCAACGTTAAGTATGTTAACATTCTAGATAGAATATGTCGTTTACAATTCGAGAAGAAGGTGAGTTTAAGTACATTGACGAAGGGAAGGGCGAAGTTTTCCTTTTGTTGCATGGATTATTCGGAGCTCTCAGTAACTGGGAAGGAGTAATAAAGTATTTTTCAACAAAATATAGGGTAATTATACCGCTCATGCCTATTTACGAAATGCCAATAAGATCTGCGGGTATTGAAGGTCTTGTAAGTTTTATTGATCGATTTGTAAAACTTAAATCGCTGGATAAAATGACCCTTTTGGGAAATTCACTAGGTGGGCATATTGCGTTGGTTTATACCTTGAATAATAAAAATAAAGTAACACGACTGGTATTGACGGGAAGTTCTGGTCTGTTTGAAAGTTCTATGGGAAGTTCTTATCCTAAAAGGGGTAGTTATGAGTATGTAAAACAGAGAGTTGAATATACTTTCTACAATCCTGGAACTGCAACCAAGGAATTGGTAGACGAAGTATTCGATATAGTTTCCAGTATTCCAAAGTGTATGCGTATCGTAAGTATTGCCAAATCAGCGCAAAGGCATAACATGGCAAACGATATAACAAATATTGGAATACCCACGTTATTAGTATGGGGGCTAAACGATACTATAACACCTCCGATTGTTGGGCACGAGTTTAACAGATTAATCCCAATGTCGGAATTGAAATTTATAGATCATTGTGGACATGCTCCTATGATGGAGCATCCTGATAAGTTTAATAAATATGTACAAAATTTTCTAGATGCAAATAGCAAATAAATAAATGGTAGCCGAAGATTTGATAAATGAAATGATTCCACCACTCAAGCTTTCCGACACGGGAGAGAAGGCCAAACATTGGATGGAAGAATTGCGTTTGTCGCAACTACCCGTTGTAGACAAAAGTATTTATCAAGGATTGCTTTTGGAAGAAACACTTCTGGATTCTCAAAATCTAAATAAGAAAATATCGGATTTCAGACTTGATTATAAAGAACTTAATGTGTTGCCTAGAACTCATTATTATGATGTTATAAAAATGGCCACCAGAAATAAATTACATATTCTTCCGGTCATTGATGAAAATAAAAAATTCTTAGGAGTAGTATCGTTAAACGAAACCGCTGCTGCCATTGCACAGATGTTTGCAAGCCAAGGTCCGGGTGGAATTTTATTGGTAAGCATGAAGGAGCAGGATTACTCAATGGCTCAAATCAGCAGGCTGATTGAAGCAAACGATTGTAAAATTCTTAGTTCTTTTGTGGTATCGGACGAAGGTAACTCAGGGCAAATAAACTTAACACTTAAATTGAGTAAAACAGATTTGGCCAGAACCGTCGCTACGTTGGAGCGTTACGGTTATAATGTAATTACCCAATTTCATGAATCAGAACTTATTAATAACGATCAGGAGAGGCTTGATTTATTGATGAAATATTTAAATATGTAACGATATACTTTTTATTAATATATCTGAATCGTTTACAGCATTTTTAATTTTTATAAAATACCTTTTAGTTTACTTAAGCAATCAATTTCATGTGTAATAAATTCTGTGTGGATGAAATTCGTGCGGTTTACAAAAATCTGATCAAGACCCATGTTTTTTGCTCCCAAAATATCGGCATGGAAATCATCGCCAATCATGATTGATTCTTTCACAGTAGCATTGCTCAGGTTAAGTGCATACTCAAAAATTCTTTTGTCCGGTTTCATAAATCCGCATACTTCCGATTCGATTACATGGGTAAAATAGTCTGAAAGATCAGAAGTAGAAAGCTTGATGTGTTGCGTTTCTTTAAATCCGTTGGTAATAATATGAAGAAAGTACCCCTTATTCGTAAGGTAATCAAGCATCTCATGGGTAAAAGGGAAGACTTGTCCTTTTGTAGGACATATTTTTAGGAATTCATTCTCCAGGTCAGCTGGTATTTTCTCCGGGTCACATCCAAGTATAGAAAAAGTATTGTGAAATCTTTTTGTGCGAATATCTTCTTTTGTTGCAAAACCTTTGTGATAGTCCTGCCACATTTGGTCGTTTATTTTTTTGTATTCGGTGTAAAAAATTTCATCAGAAAAGCCTAAACGGTGAAAATTATGTTTTTTATAAAGTTCGTTTAACGTGAGACGGCAATTGGTATTGAAATCCCACAAAGTATGGTCAAGATCAAAGAAAATATGTTTATAATTTTCCATCAGAAATTAAGTTTAAGTCGTTCAACGGGTTTATTGTTTACAATATGCTCGTTGAAAATTTCTTCCACATCGGAAATTTGCACTTTTCCATAAAAAATACCTTCAGGATAAATAACGACAGATGGTCCTAATGTGCAGGTATCAAAACACCCAGCTTTTTGGGCACGCACTTCAGTATTGAGTTGACGATCTTTTACAAGTTTTTTGAAGGCTTCGACTAGCTCCATCCCTTTTTTTTCCCCACAGCATGGTTTTCCTTCTTCTTTTTGATTGGTACAAACGAAAATGTGCTTTTTGTATTTCATAATGATGTAATAAATGAATTGAATTATTTAAGTTGGTGAATTGGAACTGCAATCTTTGAAAAAACATTCAAAAACTTAAAGTGGTGGTAGTTTGAATTTTTTTTGTTTTAAGTGAAGTTGTCGAATAGCCAGTTCGCTATTTGTATACAAGGTTCTATATTCGTAAAGATCTTCTCTGAGAAGTTCATTTTTGTCAAAATAGTTCAATAAATCACCCACCATCTTTTTGTAAACGGGATTTATATAATAATAAACCCACTGGTCAGCTTTACGATAATGTAAAAGACCGCAATTTTTTAAATAAATAAGGTGTCTGGAAGTCTTGGTTTGAGTGTAGTCGAGTATTAATTCTAAGTCCGAAATGCACATCTCCTCTGTCTTATAAAGCAAATGAAGTATTCGAACTCTGGCTTCATCGCTAAAGCTTTTGAAAATATCGGTTCCCTTTTTTAAGTCCAAGAAGTAAATGGTATATTTAGAAGTATAAATATACCATTCATTACCGATATTCGAGAAGATTTGATAATTTTAAGCATTAATACTAGGAACAAGTAATAGGGAGATTGAATGTTTCTTTAGAAAATAAATAAAACAGCATTATATTCTAGTGAAAATAAAAATAAAAATCGCAGTTTTAGGTTTAGGCTTACTTGCAGCGTTTTCCGTTTGTGCTCAGGTAGACATAAATAAATCTGTTTCCGTTCCTAGAAGAGTAGTTCAGGTGTCCGGGCTTGTAGTCAATGGAGACAGCCTTTATGGTGTGCCCGGAGTAGCAGTTTATATTTTGCAATCGGGTAGGGGAACCAATACAAATTATGTAGGCTATTTCTCTTTGCCTGCTTTGTTAGGGGATAGCATTGTCATAAATTCGTTAGGATATAAGGTCAGGAAATATGTAGTTCCTGATACTTTGACTGCGGATAAGATGAGTCTTATTATTGAATTGATGGAAGATACATTGATGTTGCCTGCCATTGAAATATTCCCATGGCCTACGGAACAATTATTTAAACAAGCATTTTTAAGCCTGAAACTTCCTGAACAAGATCTCCATAATATGAATCAAAACTTAAATGAGCAGGTTTTGAAACGAATGTTGTACGCAACCTCGGCTAGTAGTGCAGAAAATCATCGGTACTATATGCAAAAGCAGATACAAACAAGTGATAAACGGTATAATATTGTTTCTCCCAGTCTAGTCTTTACGAATCCTTTTGCTTGGGCACAGTTAATAAAAGACATTAAAAAAACAAAGCTAAAAAGCACGATGCGAGAACGGGATTATAGTGACGATGATGAATAATAAAAGAATTTTGGATAGAAATATTTTTACAAAATAATAAACAAGAACCGATTTGGTTTAAAAAAACATATAAGTATATTTGAAAGGTTATTGTCTAATAAATCAGTATTTTATGAAAAAAAATTTCTTTTTGGTTGGAGTTATTATTAGTTTAATTGTATTCGAAGCCAATGCTCAAGGAGGAGGAATTTTAAAAAAACATAGTCCGGAAATTCAAAAAATTATAAAGACAGATGTTACAGGTGTAGTGAGAGGTTTTGATTTTGGAACACCAGCTGATAAAATAAAGGCAACGGAAGATGCTAAATTGGAGGCGGAAACACTGAATGCGCTGATATATAGAATTCCAATTAGCGCAAAAGAATACTGTGAGGTAATCTATTATTTAGATGCTTCAAAAAAAATAAGGAGCTTTGGATTAGAGTTTTTTGAGACAAAAGATGCCACTCCTGAAGAGACCCTAATTGACGATTTTCAAGCTTATTTTTCCGAAAGGTATGGGGCATTTAAAGTGAACGATAAGGACGATGAGGTATGGACGGCAAAAGATGGTTCTTATTCAATAGAATTAAGTGATGAAACAAACGGAGACATCGTTGAAATTGAAATTGAAATAGCAAGGAAATGATATAAATTATTGATTATTAATTAGTAATATAATTTTATAGCAAGGTTTATATACTTTTGATTCAATTTTTGTTTTTTTTGTTTAGAAAAGGTACTTGATAGTATTATTCAAATTAAATTTATGAATATTTTAATAATACGAGACAACTAATGGGTTTTGACTTCGTATATATTCACTAATAAGGAGAAGTAGGGAAGGTTATTTATAATTTATAAAGAAATGAAAAGGAGGTTTTTGGTTTTTTGTTTAACACTGATAACATTAGCAAGCTTTTATAGTGGGGCATTTTCCCGTATTGATCCAAAAGCAAAAAACTATTATCATAAAGGCTTAGAAAGTTTTAAGAAGACAAATTATGCAGAAGCATTGATTAATTTTTCTTCCGCAATTTCTCTTTATCCCCAATATGAAATGGCCTTTTTAAATAGGGCTTATACACAGGAAAAACTTGGTAATAGTTTTCAAGCAATTGCAGACTATTCAGAGGTGATAAAAATTAATGCAAAAAACAAAGATGCTTATTATCACCGAGGTCATTTAAATTCAAGGATTGGCCTTGACGATGAAGCAATAAAAGACTATACCAAAACGATTGGGTTGGATGGAAAAAATTATAAAGCATATTACGAAAGAGGTTTTATTTATAATATAATGGGTTTATATCAAGAGGCCTTAAAAGACTTTGAAAAGTGTAGCCAATTGAAACATGGAGCTGAAATTGACTATATAACAGGTATTATAGAATCAAAACTTGGGAATGAAGAGAAGGCGATTGTGTTTTTTACAAATGCATTGAAGATAGATAAAAACAACATC
>DATHPH010000130.1:0-6092 GCA_035484095.1 Cytophagaceae bacterium
GTAAATATAACAAAAGTATATGAGTGGAAAAAGTTGTACCGGATCAGTTTTTCTACTTGTTTTTGAGTATCCTTTGTTATAATCCAGCCTTTAGATTAAGGAAAATACCTGCTTGTCCCAATCCATTTACAGAACATTCAATTCTCGTTACAATATCGTAATACGTAACTATGTCAAGTCCCACCCCACCGCCTACCAGCAAACGATTTGATAAAAAATTATTATAAGGATTATAGGTATTGTCCACAACATACCCTTGATCGGAATAAACTTTAAGATACATACGAAGCGGAACAGTTCTGAATTTCTTTAAGGAAATAAACTTCAAGGTAGGTTTAATAGATAAAATTTGCCAACGAAGATTTGTTTTTAAAAGGGCATACGACTGACCATCTATCACATATCGTTCATAACCGCTTACCCATTCTCTGTTGTACCCAAGACCTCGCTGACTATAATAAGGTTGAACAGATGGATTCGAAACTTTTATTCGTATCCCACTGGCAAAGAATAGATTTTTTTTAAAAGGAATATATTGCGCATATTCCACTCGTAAGCTCGCCACATCAAGGGTTTTGACAGATACCAAATGCTGGAAGTCAAGTTCTGTTTTTAAATAGTGCCCCTTTAACGGATAGTATATATAATCGCGCCTATCTCTGGTAAATATATACTTTGCACCATACGAACGTTGGAAAGTAGCACCGTTGAGAAAATAATTTGGGTTACTCTGCGCAATAGTGTCTTGCACTGTTGTGTATTGAAAATATGGACCAAGCTGATGAAACGAGTAAAATTTATTTCTCCTTGTAAAAAAGAAACCGATGTTAAATTTCTTTCTTCCATAACCATTCGTTTCAATATAGTTCAATTTATGCTGGTAGGTTTCAAAAGCAACTTGCTTATTGAAAACCATTTGGGCATTTACGATCAGACCGGTCTTGAGTTTTTTATCGATGTAAGGAACAGCATAGCTAACCTCCGCTTTTTGATTAAATCCTGTTGTTGCTTTTAATCTTAATGTATGATTCAGACCAACTATGTTTCTTATTTTCAGATTTAATCCATAATCAATTCTATTCAATGCATGATGCCTGTCTTGCCACCACTCATTGAAATTACGGTCTCCCAAACCTCCTGCCAAAAAAGGAGTGAAATAAAACCGTTCCCGCAAATTAATATACAGAACTTTATAGATAGAATCTCCGGTAAGATTAAGATCTACGGATAAAAAAAGGGTTGTATTGAATATCCTATTTTTAATCCACGCCAGTCTTCCATCCATTGTATTCGTCACAATGGTATCACCTTTTTTAATTCCCATTTCCCGTAGAATAATTTTTTCCTTCGTAATACTATTGCCGGCAATGACGATTTCTTTTATAATTACAAAAGTACTTTTTACAGTATCGTATAGAATAATCCCATTGCTATGGTTATAATCTGATTTTGCCACTTCTTCCTGAGCCAATAATAATCCATTGAAACCCAAAAAATAAAATAAGAATAAAAAGAAATTAGGAATACTTCGGAAACGGTTATCTTGCTTCCCTTGAAAGATTTTTTGGCATAAGAACAGAGGTCGTTTTTGTTTAAACATTATTACAAAATAGGCTTTAAAATAAGAATAATCAAAGTTCGTAGTTTAAATGCAGATACGATAAAAGAATAAGTATCTTTGTGCGAATACGAGATTAAAATAAGTACTGCATTTTGGCTAACAACTATTTCCAATTCAAACAATTTCGAATCGATCAGGACAATACTTCTATGAAAGTCTGTACTGATTCTTGTGTTTTCGGGGCATGGATAAAACCGCAAGACGCAACGTATATGCTCGATATTGGAGCAGGCACGGGGCTTCTCTCTTTAATGCTTGCGCAGCGATCAAAAGCCTTTATTGATGCGGTGGAGATTGACGAGGACGCCGCCAAACAAGCTGTGCAAAATATACAACGTTCTCCCTGGTCAGAAAAAATTACCGTTTATCACAAATCCATTCAGTCATTTGCCAAACACGGGGAAAAAAAATACGATCTGATTATTTCAAATCCTCCTTTTTATACTAATTATTTAAAATCAGAGGACGCAAAAACAAACATTGCACTTCACAACACCTCGCTTTCTACGGAAGAATTGCTGCAGGCAGTAACTGCACTATTAGTACCGAAAGGGCGTTTCATTGTACTATTGCCTTCCTATGAAGCGGAATTATTAAGAGAAGTGGCACTTGATTTTAACTTGTATACCGATACAATCGTAAAAATAAAAGACCATGAAAGGGCAAACGCTATAAGAGAAATTACTGTTTTTTCTTATACTCTTGAATTTCCAAAAGTAGAGGAGCTTATACTAAAAAAAGGGGAAACCTATTCTGAAGATTTTGTAACGCTGTTGAAAGATTACTATCTCAACTTATAAAACCATTTTACATTTCTTCAAGCAATTCCATAATAGGTTCAAAATACGCATAAGACCAGCCATCGACGATATTTTTATAGGCCTCGTCCGGTATGTTGGTTTGGCGGACTTCCACAGAAGTATTGTTTTTATCTTTATGCAAGACAATGGTTACAATAGACGGTTCTTCCTGATCGCCAAAATACCACTGCTGCACTATCTTTTTTTCCTTTTCTATCTCCAAATTTTTACCTGAAATATTCCCTTCGTACAATGAAAATTCCGTACCTACCTGATCGTCCATTACAGCATCGTCGCCCGTCCATAGCTCAATCATGTTGGGATTTACAAGAGCATTGTACACATCTTGTACGGATGCTTGTATTTTAAAATATTTTTTAAACTCTTTCATTGTTTGAACGGAATAATCACAAAGTTAAGAATTATCCATGAAGGGCAAAACAGAAGATTCTGCACTGAATTAGCAAGAAGCCTATTTGCTTTTTATGTATTTGCCTTGGTACTTACTGATGTAAAATAAAAAATCCCCGTTACGTTCATAACAGGGATTTTTTTATTAAAAGAAATAATTACTTCAAGGCTATTTTTAAATTATCATCAATGGCCGCAAGGAATTCTTCGGTATATAAATAATGTTCGCCATGATTCACTTTGTTGCCATGAATACAAACTGCCAAATCTTTGGTCATTTTGCCACTTTCTACCGTAGCCACACAAACTTTTTCTAACGTCTGACAGAAATTAACCAACGCTTCATTGCCATCCAATTTTCCGCGAAACTCCAATCCTCTTGTCCAGGCAAAAATAGAAGCGATTGGATTCGTAGAAGTTGGTTTTCCCGCCTGATGGTCTCTGTAGTGTCTGGTAACAGTACCATGAGCGGCTTCTGCTTCCATCGTTTTGCCGTCCGGTGTTACCAATACGGATGTCATAAGGCCTAAAGAACCAAAACCTTGCGCAACGGTATCGGATTGCACATCGCCATCGTAGTTTTTACAAGCCCAAACGAAATTACCGTTCCATTTTAATGCAGAAGCAACCATGTCGTCGATCAATCGGTGCTCGTATACGATTTTCTTAGCTTCAAATTTGGCTTTGTATTCGTTGTTGTATATTTCTTCAAAAATATCTTTAAAACGACCATCGTATTTTTTCAGAATGGTATTTTTAGTAGATAAATAAAGTGGCCAACCTTTGTTTAAGGCAGTATTGAAACAAGAATGGGCAAATCCTTTGATGGATTCATCGGTATTGTACATTCCCATAGCCACGCCGGCACCTTTAAACTGATAAACTTCGTGCTCGATGGTTTTACCATCTTCGCCTTCAAATTTAATTGTTAGTTTCCCTTTTCCAGGAACGACAAAATCAGTGGCTTTATACTGATCTCCAAAAGCATGACGTCCAACAACAATAGGAGCTGTCCAGTTTGGCACTAATCTTGGCACATTCTTACAAACAATTGGTTCGCGGAAAACGGTACCATCCAAAATATTACGAATTGTTCCGTTCGGAGATTTCCACATTTGCTTCAGATTGAATTCTTTTACACGTGCTTCGTCAGGTGTAATGGTCGCACATTTAATTCCGACACTGTACTTTTTAATGGCTTCTGCGGCATCAATCGTCACCTGATCATTCGTTGCATCACGGTGTTCCATGCCCAAATCATAATATTTTATATCCACATCTAAGTATGGGAGTATTAATTTGTCTTTTATAAATTTCCAGATAATTCTGGTCATCTCATCTCCATCCAGCTCTACAACAGGATTCGCTACTTTTATTTTACTCATTTTAGTCAGAGGATTTAATCGTTATTACTTTAAAATATTGTACTATACGAATATAGAATTCAATATTAGTCATATCTCATTTAAAATTCAAAGAATTTTGAAAACTTATGCCTGTCAAGCAAAAAAGTTATATAAAATATTGGTTCTTATACATAAAAAAGACAAAGTGTACGGCCCTCATAATGACGCTCTCTTTCTTTTCTAACATACAACAAGGCTTCTAATATCCAAATAAATCCTCCACCTTCATCTCCGTTACCTTGCCGTATTTCTCCAACTTTTTAAGGTCAATTTTATCTTTTGAAGCAACTACAAGAATAGCTTTGGGTTTATCTTTAATATATTTTTCCTGAAATTCTTTAACATTTTCAAATTTAAAATTTTTAACCTGGTCGTAAATATCTTTTCGTATATCGTAGTTCAAGCTTAGTCGCTGCGCTGCCTCATAGCTGAGCAAAATGCTTGATTTGGTAATACGCGTGGTACTGATACTTTCAATGAGTGATTTTTTGGATGTTTCAAACAGCACTTCTGATTTGGGCATTTTATCCAACAAATCGCTCATCCCATCAATGGCTTCCATGATTTTATCGGCCTGTGTACCGATGTAGGAAGAGATATAATTGGGATATTCCTTTCTACTAGCTGTTTCGTATCTGGAACGCACAGAGTAGGCCAACGCTCTTGATTCCCGCATTTCCTGAAATACCAGAGAACCCATACTTCCTCCGAAATATTCGTTAAAAAGTGAGACCACAGGCACAATGGATTTATCGTATAAAATAGATTTACTCAGAAAAATAATTTCGGCCTGCACCATGTCGTAATTGACGAAATAAACTTTGGGCTCATTGATATCCAGAGGTACAAATATTTTTCCTTCACTTAAAAGGCTAAACTCCGCCGGCTTACGATGTATCGTTTCCAAAGAGGTAAGAAGTGTTTCTTTTTTTAGAGGTCCATAATAAAGTGCTTTGTGTTTGAATTTTTTCAACGACTTTATCAAATCAATTAATTCGGTGGAAGAAATTGTTTTGAGTTGTTCTTCAGGAATAAAATATTTAAAAGGATTATTGGTTCCGTATTTTACATAGTTCCCAAGCGCACTCCGCAAAATAACGTCCTTGTTTAATTTATTATCGGCTCGTTGTTTTAAAATATCCGCTACCAGATTTTTAAGTGCTTTTTCATCTGCTTTTGGATTTTCCAAAAGACTTTCGAGCAATGCTAACGCTTTGTCAAAATTTTCATTCAACCCGGAAAGGGTCACATTAATCATATCGCCGCCTGCCGATACAGAATAGGTACAACCAAGTTTGAAGAATTCCTTTTTAAAATCTTCTGCCGATAAGGTGGAAGTTCCGAGATAATCCAGGTAACGTGCTGCAAAACCATATTTCAGGTCCAGGTACCCTTTTGTTTCCCATAGGAAAGAAATATTGAACAATTCATTTTCTGTATTCTGTTTGTACAATACATCTGGATTATTTTTAAAGCTTGTAATGCTTAAATCTTTGGCATAATCCAAAAATACAGGTTTTACTTCTTCCGATTTTTTATTACTGAGTTGAGTATAAAATTCCGACTGTTTATCACGGTTTAATTCTACGGCAGAAATTTTCGGTTTGGGTACTTTTTGAATCGTACTGTCAACGCCCTTACGTTTGTATATTACGACATAGTTAGAACCAAAATTGGTTAACACATACCGCATGATATCCGGTTTTTTAATTCCTTGTAAAATATCTACTTCCATCAGGTATTCGTTCCAGTTTCTTCCCGAAACAAATGCATCTACAAAAGCATCGGCACGTGAACGATTGCTTTCATATTCTTTCATCTTGGATGTTTTGTAGTCGGTGATTAAAGCAGCAG
>DATHPH010000131.1:0-4624 GCA_035484095.1 Cytophagaceae bacterium
ATAAGGAATTTCTCTTTTTTTGATTTTAGTAATTGAATATCCGGCTACTGATACCTCGCCTTTGACAGTGCTCAAATCAGCATAGAGTGCTTTTAATAAAGAACTTTTCCCACTTCCTGTTTTACCTATAAGATACACGAACTCCCCTTTCCTGATAGTAAAATCAACATCGTGCAATATCAACACATCGTGATGATAAATACTCGTATTTTTAAGAGAGACTATAGGATCAGAAGAGAATTCCATATTACAACTCTAACTTTTGTAGTTTACCGAAAGGAATTTCCTGAATTAATTTGTTCAGTGCATCTTCCTTACCTTCAAGACCGTATTTTTTAAGAAGTTTCATTGGTCTATCGACTCTGAAATACGCTACCAACACAAAACTATCATCACGAAATTGTATATAATCTGGAATCTTGGCCTTTCCTTTGACCTTGATAATATACATATTTACAATACTTTTAATTTCTCTCATCCTTAATAAACTTCACCCCTTCTTCGTCAACAAATATAGAAAAAGAATAGAAAGAAGAAAAATACCAAAAAAGTAGAGGAGAAGAGCTTAATCAATGTTTTACTCCTCTCCTCTTCCTTTCCTTTAATGTATTCTTGAATCAATTATCCATTTACCTTTTTGTGATCTGCTAAAAATTTAGCAAGACCACTATCTGTAAGCGGATGATTCAAAAGAGAAGTAATCACGTTTAGCGGACAAGTAACTACATCAGATCCAATCTCGGCACACTTCAATAAATGCATGGTATGACGAACAGAAGCAGCAAGAATTTCTGTTTCGTATCCGTAATTATCATATATCTGTCTGATTTGAGCAATCAATTCTAATCCATCCGTCGCAATATCGTCCAAACGTCCAACGAAAGGAGATACATAAGATGCTCCGGCCTTAGCCGCTAAAAGAGCTTGCCCTGCTGTAAATACCAAGGTGCAATTGGTTCTGATTCCTTTTTCTGAAAAATATTTAATTGCTTTTACTCCATCTTTAATCATAGGAATTTTCACTACAATTTTTGGATCGAGTTTAGCAAGTTCTTCACCCTCTTTAATCATTCCGGCAAAGTCAGTAGAAATAACTTCTGCACTAACATTCCCATCCACGATATCGCAAATCGCTTTGTAATGTTTTTTCACATTCTCATCGCCACTTATTCCTTCTTTCGCCATAAGAGACGGGTTCGTTGTAACACCATCAAGAACCCCAAGATCCTGAGCTTCTTTGATCTCTTTCAAATTTGCTGTATCAATAAAGAATTTCATATAGTATATTAGTTTGTTACGTTTATTTACTTGAATGATCAAAAGTAAGGAAATATGTTCATTAGTACTGCATCACGCAACATGAATTATTTAGAAGGCAAATCAATGTAATAAACAATAAAATATGTATACCAAACAATCTGATAGTCCAAATTTAAAAATAAAAAAAGGCAAACCAAGTATCGCACCGCTACAACCGCGTACCCTTGCTTCCTTCCGAACCTGGGGGAGTTAACAGGAGCTGGTCGTACCGGCTTGCCAGCAGCAAAGGTATAAAAATTTCTTCTATTCAAAAATTTTATTTATTTTATACTTTAAACTATTTTAAATAGTTTGTATGTGAAACAGATAGTGCTTTATTATACAAACTTTTAACGCATGGCAGAAAAAAGGTTAACATCGGAAAAATACAAAACAGGAATCCTATCAAGAGATTTTGTATTGCTTGGAAGAGCCATCACCCTTATTGAAAGCAATCTTCCCAAAGATGAAAAGCGAGCAGCAGCACTCATTGAAAGTATTTTGCCTTTTACAGGAAATTCTTTCCGAATAGGCATCAGTGGCATCCCCGGTGTTGGGAAAAGCACCTTTATCGAAGTATTGGGAAATCAGTTAATTCATTTAGGCAAAAGAGTAGCAGTACTTGCCATCGATCCTTCCAGCAAAATCAATGGAGGAAGTATTTTAGGGGACAAAACCCGAATGAATGAGCTGGCTAAAAATGAAATGGCTTTTGTAAGACCAACTCCTTCCAGCCATACAATGGGAGGTGTGGCCAGCAAAACGTACGAAACAATTTTGCTTTGTGAAGCCGCAGGCTTTGATTACATAATTATTGAAACGGTTGGTGTGGGACAGTCTGAAACTGAAGTATACGACCTTTCGGATTTCTTTCTTCTGCTAATGATTTCCGGAATGGGCGATGAACTCCAGACTATGAAAAAAGGCATTATGGAACTGGCTGATGCCATTGTGCTCAACAAAGCAGATGGTTCTAATATCGAAAACGCAAAAAAAAATGCTTCCGAAATAAAACAAATGTTGCACTACCTTTCTTCTTCCCGAATAAACAAGAATGAGCCTATCGTTACGATTTGTTCTGCAAAAGAAAATAGGGGTATTGATGAAATTGTTTCTCTGCTTGAAAAATTTAAAGAGAAGGCTAAAAAAAATGGTCATTGGGAAAAGAGAAGAGCTGATTCCATTTTACAAAATTTTTCAAAAACGCTGAATAGACGATTGCTATATGATTTTTACAGTCAACCAAATGTTAAGAAGAGTATAAGAAAAGTAAAAAAAGACATTTCCAAAGGAATGATGACACCGCAAGCCGGAGCTATTTTGCTATTGAAACAATACAGGAAAAGATAAATTTTCGATACTTTATTAAACTGGTGTAAATTATGAAACGAATAAAATACTCCTATTAAGTTACGTTATTGATATACTAATTTTTCAAACACCTTACGCACGCATAAAACAAAGTATCCATTTGGGCTATTCTACCAATCGAAGAGGAGGTATCGGAAATGAATCTGGTATAGTGGAATTTTTGGACATTCCCAGCACCCACAGCAGGACTTACCGTAGAGGTCCAATAATAGCCCTGTGAAGCATAAAGGTTGAGCTGAGTTGGAAAAACTGAATACCATCCATAATAATTCAAATTTAATCCTGAACTTCCTCCGGATGACAACTTTGTTCCTATTTGTTGCACTCCTCCCCTCATACCCTTCTTCGCAGTATCAACTCCTAACATCCCCTGATTGTATTCCAATAATTGCCAATCTCTATCGGACGGCAAATGATATCCGGAAGGGCAAGCTGTTTTTGCATCCAAACTGGTATAATACGCTCCATTCACATTGCAATCGCCCGAGGGACACAAAGAAGAAGCCGTGTTATATTTCAGATTGGTTGCCATCCATACTTGAGCACCAATTGTTACCGTAGAGTACACGTTGTTGTCTCTTGAGTCGGTAAACTGGTTGGAAGATAATGGCGTAGGAGAATCAGAACTTTTTTTATTACATGCCCCTAACGAAAGCATTAGTAAAGTACCGATTACCACATATATATTTTTTCCCATATCGTTTATTTATTTTGGTAGTTTTCAAATTTACAATTAATCTAAAAACTTTTTTAATACAACTTAATATATGTAAAAGTATACTCCAAAGATAAGGAGTTGTAAGAAGATTTGCAAAAAATAAAAATTGAAACGATTAATATAATCCAGGCTGTGTCAATATAAATAGCCTCCATGCAGATGTCATACTATAACGTCAATTTAAAGAAGTTATCTACCAAATATAAGTTGCATAGTTTCTGGATACCAGTTTAGAATGGAAGAATAATCCGCCTTCCCTTTATTTATTATCTTCAGACCGCCAATGCAAAGAAGTATTTTTCCATCCGGAAGAACTCCAACTACAAAATTTAAAAGGTTTCTATACTATTAATTTTCAATCGGTTGCTTTATCTCCTTTAAAACATTTTGGATAAAGAATAAAAATAATTTTTTCGCAACTTGTTTTTTATATTTTTACGTACAATAACTACTATGTTGCTGGTGGGTCTCGGAACTATTTTCAAAAACTCATCTTTATTTAACATTTAGGAAATTAATTAATCCATTAAATAGGAAAATTTTTATGCTCATGACAGAAAATCATTATACTGAAAAGGACCATGCAATATGGACTGTATTATATACTCGGTTACTACAATTTTTGCCGGAAACAGCGGATATAAATGTTTTTAATAGTATTCAAAAACTTGGTTATCCCGTAGACCGCGTTCCTAATCTTGAGGAAGTAAACCATAAGCTTACTATGCTTACTGATTGGACAGTAGTGCCACTCGAAGATATGGTGGAAGACAATGAATTTATTGCCATGCTTGCGCAAAAGAAATATCCCTGCCGGACCTGGTTGCGTACACAGGAACAACTTGACAACGATATTGACGAGTACGATATGTTTCATGATATTATTGGGCATACTCCTTTGTTGACTATCCCTGCTTACTCCAACTACCTTACAGGTTTAGGTAAAATCGCCCTTGAAAATTTACACAATAAAACTGCTATCGCTCTTTTAAAAAAAGTGTATTGGCATTCGATTCAGTTTGGCATCATTGCTACTGAAAATACACTGAAAATATACGGCGCACATCTGCTTTCTTCCCGCGGAGAAACGATTTACTCTATCAGTGCCGGAGTTCCTAAATATGATCTTAATGTTTCTATTATGATGGATACGCCTTACAAGAAAGGAAGTTACCAGGAAAAATATTTTGTCATCAACTCCTACGATGATTTGTTCAATAGTCTGGATGCTATCAA
>DATHPH010000132.1:0-3771 GCA_035484095.1 Cytophagaceae bacterium
AGGGGTAATCAGAGCCCTATAGAATATCGCAATTTTCTAAGGTGTTTGATAAAATGATTTAAAAACTGCTTAGGAATATTTTGAAACATAACCTTACAGACTTTGAAAATTTATATTTAAAAGTAAAAATTTCACATAGAAACTCATTTTTTTACCTTGGTCCGATTAATTTTTTCATTTTTATTTTTTTGAAGATAAAATAAATAATAACTTTATCTACAGATTCTATAGAGAAAATATGAAAATTAACGAAAAAATAGTAGATAATGAAGTGTTAATTACTTCTGAGGAAGGGGACTTTAGCTCAATACAGCCTCCTAATGGGCAAAAACGTTTTGTTCGAAAAATAACCCGCTCTGATTTTGGCAGTAAAGTAATTACGAAAAGACTTTCGTTGATATTTGCTGTATTATTGGTTTTGGCTACAATTCTTTCTTATGCCAAAACCGCCGTTCCGGATGAAACATACCACCATATTATAAATTTTCTTATTACCCTTACTCAACCTGAATTTCTGACTTATGTATTAATAGGATTCATTGCCCAAATAATAGACGGTGCACTGGGAATGGCCTATGGTGCGAGCTCCATGACGATGCTTACGTCGTATGGCATCAGCAGCAGTATTGCCAATAGTTGTGTAAAACTATCGGAAGTATTTACTACCAGTGCTTCGGGTTTCTCTCACTGGAAATTGGGAAATATCAATAAAAAGTTAGTGAAAAATTTAATCATTCCAGGTATAATAGGAGCCATTTTCGGTGCTATTTTAATCGCTTATGTAGACTCTATAGAAGGATTTAGTAAAAAGTTTGTAAAACCAATCATCTCTATTTATATCCTACTATTAGGAATATACATTATTTATAAAGCTTTAAGAAAAAAAGAAAAAAAGAAAAAAACTGAAAAACTAAGTGCTCTTGCTGTTTTTGGTGGTTTTATGGATGCAGCAGGTGGTGGAGGCTGGGGACCGATTGTTACTTCTACACTTATCAGCAGAGGTAGAAATCCAAAGTATACGATTGGCTCCGTCAACCTTTCGGAATTTTTCATTGCCCTTACCAGCGCAGTTATTATTACAGTAATAATAGGTTTGGAAGAGTGGAAAGTAGGTGGTGGAATATATGTCGTATTAGGACTTATCTCCGGAGGTATTATTGCCGCACCTATAGGGGCCATGGTAGCCAGTAAGATAAAAGCGAAACCAATGATGCTTACAGTTGGTACATTGATTATTGTTGTAAATTTATTGAATATTTACAAAGCTTGGTTTAAATAAAAAAAATGCATTGAACCACATCAAGCTACATGAAGACAATTTTCTTATTAGTGTTTAAAAAAGAAATTATTGCCAAGAATCCCGATTACAATTATAATTTTAAAAGATTAGTTGAATATAATTTCTTCAAACAAAGAAAGGTGGACAAGCCACCTTATAACTATCTTTTAAGCGAAAAAATTAAGCTTTCTTCTTAAGCTCCTCGATATCTACTTTTTTGATGACAGGAACATTCGTTAATCTTTTTATAGCAGAAGTTCTAAGTTTAGAAACCGTCTTATTTTTTCTATCTTTTCTTTTAAGTCTTGTTACGCCCATGATCGTACATTTTTTATTGGACTGCAAAGGTAGATTTTTAATTTTTAAATACAAAACTTTGATTTGAAATATTTAATAACTAAGTGACTACCTCAATTTTTCAATGGGTTTTAACCCAATTTTTCTTTTTTTTGCTTGCGCTCTTCTTAGTCTTATCCAATCTCTTACGGGCTATTTTATCCGATCTCTTACGGGTAATCTCATCAGCCTTTCTTTTTGCAGCCACCTCTTTCTTTTTCTTGGCAAGATTTTTTTTATCTTGTTTTGACATGCCACGCTCCTTCCCATCCTTCATATCCTGGTCTACATCTTCCTGCGTACCCATCCCTTTGGCTTTTTTTGATTTTTTAGTCTTTTTACCACCTCCTTCGCTTTGAGCATTTGCTTCTAAAGAATAAAACAGGATTCCAAAACACAACGTCGTTAATAAAATAATTCTCTTCATAATCATGTATATTACATGGGTAAAGATACTAAATAATTAAAATTTGTCCTATAATTAAAAGGACGCACCCACTGATCATCCTAGTACTGGAATTCAATGATACCGATTCAAAACAGATTCTTTTTTTCTTTTTTGCTAATTGTCCTCACGCATAATTTATCTGCGCAAAACAATTCGTTGTTATGGGAAATAAATGGCGACAGTTTAAAAAAACCCTCTTATCTCTTTGGGACAATGCACGTCAACGATAAAAGAGCGTACCAGTTTCATGACTCGCTTTTACTGAAACTAAAATCGTGTACTCTTTTTGCCGGAGAAATTATTTTAGACAAAGAAGCTGCCAAAGAAGTTTCTTCCGACTTGATGCTTCCTCCAGGAAAAGAGCTAAAACAATTACTGAATGAAAAAGAATATAAAAAAGTAAAAAAATATTGCACTAAAAATTTAGGCATAATGGCCTTACTGATCAATAAAATTAAACCAATTTTCACCTCCGCTCTTATTTCTGAATCAATACTTGGGCATGACATGCCTAAAGCGCTAGATGAATATCTGCAAGAAAAAGCCAAAGACTATAAACTCTCCATAAAAGGACTCGAAACAATTAAAGAACAGATGGCTGTATTGGATGAGCTTCCGGTGGAGGAACAAGCAAAGATGTTATTCGATCAGGTGACTTATATCGAAAAAGAAAAATCAGAAATGCAGCGACTGGCAAATATCTATGCCACACAAAATTTGGATTCCATTTACACTTTCATACAGTCTTCCGACTTTCAGGGAGAGTTCGGAGATGCTATGATCAAAAACAGGAACATTTTAATGGCAGAACGATTAGAAAAACTGATATGTTCTGCTTCCACTTTTTGTGCCATTGGTGCCGCACATCTTCCGGGAGAAAACGGAGTACTAAACCTTTTAAGAAATAGAGGGTATAAATTAAGGCCAATTTTAAAAATGAAATAATTAAAATGTGGGGAAAATTTTAGAATGTTGATTTATAGACTAAAATTGAACCTCCCTTATAAAAATTATAAACAGCCTCCGTTAGCCAACACAGAAATCAGCAAGGATTTCTTATTTTTACTATCTACTTATTTTCAAAATGTATTCTTCTAAAATAGCCAAAGAACTTAATGTTGCTCCAAAAAATATTGAAGCAACCATCGAATTGCTTGACAGCGGTGCCACAGTGCCTTTTATTGCCCGTTACCGGAAAGAAATGACAGCGAGTATGGACGAAGTGCAAATTACAGCAGTGCGAGATAGAGTACTTCAACTGCGTGAATTGGATAAACGTCGTGAAAGTATTTTGAAATCCATGAAAGAAATGGAAAAACTTACCGATGTATTGGAACAAAAAATAAACCAAGCCGAAACGCTGAATGAGCTGGAGGATATTTATCTTCCTTATAAACCCAAACGTAAAACAAAAGCAACCATCGCCAAAGAAAAGGGATTGGAACCTTTGGCCGATTTCATCTTCGCTCAGGAAGCGTTACAATTTAATGAGGAAGTTGAGAAATACCTTAACCCGGAAAAAGGTGTCCATTCTTCCGAAGAAGCATTGGCAGGAGCACGCGATATTATTGCAGAAAAAATAAGCGAGAATCAGGAAGTTCGTGCAGGAGTAAGAGAACTATTTCTAAAAAAAGGAACACTCAAAACAAAAGTATTTCCGGGCAAAGAAGTAGAAGCCCAAAAATTCCAGGATTATTTTGAATGGGAA
>DATHPH010000133.1:0-4567 GCA_035484095.1 Cytophagaceae bacterium
GAAGACCTTCCAGTCCATCTTCAATATTGAGGGCATGTTGGAGAAGGTTAAACTCCTCATTTTCGTAGACTATTTTTTTTGTAAGACCAAAACAATTCAGAGGTTTCCCGCGAAGACTAAATACCGCTTGTGTTTCTACACTTCTTGATTTGGTAATAGAACCGCTTGCAGAATCTCCTTCTGTGATAAATAAGGTGGTATCGTATTTCTTTTCATTTTTCCCTTCGTCCAAATGAAACCTGCAATCACGCAATTTTTTGTTATGCAGATTTGCTTTCTTTGCACGTTCATTCGCCAGCTTTTTTATTCCTGCGATATCCTTTCGTTCCCGCTCGGATTGTAAAATTCTTTTTAAGAACGCATCGGCTACCGATGGATTTTTATGTAAAAAATTGTCAAGTTCTTTTTTAATAAAATCGTTTACAAAGTTTCGCACCGAAGGTGCATCAGGTCCAATATTCGTTGAACCAAGTTTTGTTTTGGTTTGTGATTCAAAAACCGGTTCTTGTACACGAATTGCAATTGCCGCTACAATAGAAGCTCTTACATCAGAAGCTTCAAAATCTTTTTTATAAAATTCTCTCACTGTTTTAACTATTGCTTCCCGAAAGGCGGCTAAGTGAGTACCTCCTTGTGTTGTATTTTGCCCGTTTACAAACGAATAATATTCTTCACCATATTGTTCTCCATGTGTCATCGCTAACTCAATATCGGTACCTTTTAGATGAATAATTGGATAGCGGGCTGTTTCGGTGTCTATCTTTTTGCTTAATAAGTCATAAAGACCTTTCTCTGAGAAGAATTTATTACCATTATAATTTATAATAAGACCAGCATTCAGATAAGTGTAATTTTGAATTAGTTCCTCTAAATACTCTGGTATGTAGCGGAAATTTTTAAAAATAGTATTGTCAGGAACAAAACAAATATACGTTCCATTCTTTTCATCAATTGATTGTTCCCGATACTCTTTTGCAAGATTTCCTTTTTCAAATTCTGCTATTTTGGTTTTCCCATCTCGAATGGATTGAACTTTAAAATAAGAAGACAAGGCATTAACCGCTTTAGTACCTACACCGTTTAATCCTACTGATTTTTGAAATGCACCAGAATCATATTTACCACCTGTATTAATTTTGGATACACAATCAATAACCTTTCCCAAAGGTATACCACGACCATAGTCTCTTACCTCAACTTTTAAATCTGATAATTTTATTTCAATGAGTTTTCCAAAGCCCATCATGTGTTCATCAATACAATTGTCAATAATTTCTTTTACAAGAATATAAATTCCATCGTCTTGCGCAGAGCCATCGCCCAATTTACCTATATACATTCCGGGACGTAATCGGATATGCTCCTTCCAATCAAGCGACCTTATACTATCTTCGGTGTATGCTACATTCCTGTCTGCCATTCTAAATACAAAAGTTTAATCATTCTATAATTGTCTAAATTAATAAATTTAAAGGTCTTTTGGAAAATTGACTTATCCACAGGTTTTAAATTGTACACAAGACAAAAATAAATCCTTATTTTTACACAAAATAGGAAAGTCTATTTTGAATAGAGCGCATATTTAGTATAAAATGCATAGAAGTTCTGAATTATCAGAAGCCTAAAAATATTATTTGACTATAAATTTGTAAACGAATGAAACAATATTGGTTGTTACTGGTTGCAATACTTTTTAATTACAGTGTTTTTGCTCAGGTAGATATTTTACTTGCGCCGAACGAACAAGAAAAGAGAGAACTTTCAAAACTGATAAGTTCTTATTTGACATTTGTAAATAGAATGTCTTTATCCGGAGACGCTGAAGGTAAAAAAGCATCCTCTATTAAGTTTATGAAAGAGGTACTAGCGAAAGGAGAAGTGCTCACCCTGAACGATATAGATACCATAAAGAAAAATGAAAATATTAAATTTTTAGTATATATGAATCGGCTGTCCGGCGCAAAGGGAGGGACTTTAGAGCATAGTATCGAACCATCTTCCATAACTTATGAAAAAATGAAATACGATAAGTGGCGAAGATTTTATTATGCTGAGGTAAAAACAAATAAAAAAATTTCGTGGAAAGAAATCAAAGATGTAAAAAAAATTAGAGTAGATTCTGTCTCAGGAAAAACAGATTCTATCATAGTAAGAGATACTATTGTTTATTCAAAGGAAAATAAACTTTCCTTTTTTATTCGTTTTGAAAAAGAAAATAACATATCTAAAAATTTTCGTCTTTGGGGAATTACCGCTACCGGAGAAATGCCCACCCTTCCTCCTCTAGAACCATTGCAAAAATGGTGGTCTGCGCTTGATTCCGAATGGAAAATGATGTTGAATAAAATGCGTAAAATGGATGAATATCCAAGAGAATCCGATTTGGAAAGACTTACCTATCAATCGGAATTGAATTTAGACAAAGCAATTTTTAAAACATACGAACCACTTTCGGCTTTTAATAACGTAAGGAAATTAATTATTACGAATGCCAATATTACCAGTTTTGATCCAATTTCTAAAATGACTGCGTTGAATTATCTGGATATTTCAAAATCACAAATTACAGATGTGAATGGTGTAGAAAAGCTGACAAAATTGGAAGAGTTTTATTGTATCGGAAATAAATTAACGACTATCGCACCAATTGCCACAGTTGTTAGTTTGTTGAAATTTAATTGTTCTGAAAATGACTTGGAGGACATTTCTCCGGTAAAAAATTTGGTGAATTTGAAAGAATTAAATATCTCCCTCAATATTAAAGTGAAAAATATCGATGCTGTCAGAAGTCTTGTAAATATTGAAAAATTGTCTTTCCGAAAAATCGAAATCAAAGATCTTACTCCTGTGCAAGGCATGAAAAATCTTGTTTATTTAGATTGCTACAATACAGGAATTACAAATCTGGAACCGATTCGGGGTTTAGGAAAAATATTTCATCTGGATTTATCAAATAATAAGGTTACCTCCCTGGATCCAATAAGAAATTATCAATACATTATCAATTTATATTTAAACTCCTCTAGTATTTCAGACCTATCGGTAATTGATAATTTTGTTTTATTAAGAGAATTGGAAATTGCTGCTTGTCCTCAAATTAAAACATTAGGAGGGATTCACAAACTCGAGTATATAAAAGTGTTAAAATGTCAATACACAGGAATAGGCAAAGATGAAATCCAACGGTTCAAGAGGAATCATCCAAATTGTGCCATTACTTATTATTAATTAGACGTTGGGAGAGGTACTGTAATTGTTAAAAATGTTTTTCTGAATTTTAATAGGGGAAAGGTATGGTAGATAAAATAGAGGGTATGGAACATAGTCTATACGATAGACTTGGGAAAGCGAATTTGGAATTGTTAGTTGGTTATTTTTACGACTTGGTTTTTGAAGATCCCCAGATTAAACATCTTTTTCAAAATGACAAATCTGAGATAATGGATAAACAATTTATGTTTTTATCCCAGTTTTTGGGAGGACCTTCTATCTATTCTGATAAATATGGACATCCAAGGTTGAGGGCACGTCATATACCTCATCGTATTACACAGAGCGACGCTGTTGCGTGGTTGAAATGCATGTCTGTTGCCATCGGGAAATTGCCAATTTCTGAAGAATTAAAAGATGAATTATTTGAACGATTTCCACAAACAGCAATGTTTATGGTGAATACGGAAGAATAAAAAATCGGAGAAGAAAAGGTATATAAATTTATTGGAATAGAAGTATATTTATAGATCAAAGTAATAAGTACACTAAAACTAACACTCGATTTACCTTAAACGAAACAATAGAAATGATAGACGAATACGAAGAAATTCAACAAAGACATAAAACCTTTATTACCTGTATTTGTGAAACTGAAACGGTATGGGCTTTAGAAAAGGAAGAAGGTTTTGCTACCTCTACTTCTTTAAATTACGAAGACGATGATGACGAACCCGTAGAAGTTCTGTGCTTCTGGTCAGATAAAGATTTGGCAGCATCGTGTGCAAAAGACGACTGGCAAGATTATTCCCCTGTAGCAATATCATTAGGTGATTTCATAGAAAATTGGTGCATCGGTATGGCGAATGATTTAATTTTAGCTGGAACGAATTTCGATCAGGATTTAATAGGACACGAAATTGATTCTTTAGAACTGATTGTAGAATTGGATGGTGGCTTAAAAAAAATCGGCAAAGAGATCGTATTAGAAAATCATAAAAGTTTAAATGACTTGGTAGCAGAGGTATCCAAAATATTGAATAACCAGGATAATCGTTCATAATTTAAAGTAGTTCGTCTATTGATTTTTTAGTGAAGTCTTTATAATCTATGTCAGTTCTTGTAACCGGTGCCAATGGTTTTTTAGCTACCAATATTATTGTTGAATTAGTACGTCGTAAATACATTGTGCACGGATTGCTCCGTCACAAAAACAAATTCCAATTAAAAGATTCATCGGTCACTTTATATACAGGTAATCTTTTTAACGAAGAAGATATAAGGAAAGCTGCATATAAATGCGATACCATTATTCACGTAGCTGCCAATACGAGTCAGTATTTAAACGACTACAATG
>DATHPH010000134.1:0-4581 GCA_035484095.1 Cytophagaceae bacterium
CTGACAGCGCTTCAAAAAGGTGTTTTTTTTATCGATAATGGGTTTATTAATTATGGTATTTATCCAAACAACAAAGGCGATTTATATATTCTCAATTCAGAGCGCACAGGTCGTATAGTTGTGATCCAGTATAATTTAAAAACGAAAGATGTTAAACTACTCGACATTCAGAACGCAAGTACCAACAGAACGTCTTTGAATCTTCAGGTTTTCACGGACAATGAAATATATATTTCCTGCATTAATACTTCTGGAAATAAGTTGAGTGGAGTGATGTATGCTAAGTTTGATTTCAGGCAAAGCACAATTGAAAAACTTAATTTTCATGACATCTCAGTGGGATTGCAGCAAACAGTACAAATCATGCGCTCAGCTAGTAAAAATCTTTCGGGCCAGGAAAACTGGTTGAATTATGAAATCGTTCATTTTTCTGTAAACGAGTACGAAAAAATAATTTTGGTATTGGAGAAAAGAGAAATTATTGCTCCAAATTATAATTATAATACGTTAGCCGTAAACAATCCTAAAAATTGGGTAGAGAGAGTGGCAAAAGTAAATACAGAAGGAATTTTTTTGTTTTCTTTTAATAAGGACGATGAACTTCTTTGGGAAAATTTCTTCCAAAAATCACAGGGTAATGATATTTCAATGGGAATTACTGGTTCTTCCTTTTCCTTTAACATTGCAGACGATGGGAGATTGAGAATGTTTTATCCTTCCTATGATAATTCGGCAGGAATATACAATGTAATTAATTATGTCGAATGGGATGAGTTGACAGGTAATAAAACAAAAGAACTTAAAGCTCCAAACGATGAAGGGATGAGCATGATAAAAGACTATACGGTCTGGTGGGAGGATGCTGTAATAATAGTAGGTAGAAAAGGTATTTTAGGAAAGAAAAGTTTTATAAATCTATTTAAACTAGAAGTCAACTAAAAAGGGACGGAAATTACATTGAGGAGACGGAAAATATAAAACAGGTCATTGTTTTTCGTCTCCTCAATTTTTTTTTAATTTCTATGCATTTGTAGGGCTTGGATGATGGTAGGATACATTCTTTGTACCCACAGTTTATACATCGCTCCGGAAGGATGCAATTCATCAGAACTCGTAAGCGTTGGATCTGTCGCAGCCTTTTTTGAAATATCGGTAATGTCTACAAAATGTCCGCCGGCTGCGATGGTTTCTTTTTTTATAACTTGATTGTATTTATTGATATTTTCTGCCAAAACATCTAACGCATCGCTTTTATGCTTTTTGGCAAAGGGTGTCACACTCCAATCCGGAATAGAAACAAAAACAACTCTTCCATGTTTTCCACCTGTGAGTGCAATTACTTTTGTCAACAATGCTTTGACATCTGTCGTAAAGGCTGAAATTGTTTTTTTCTTATACTCATCGTTTACACCAATTTGAATGGTAATAAGGTCGTAGTGTTTATCAAATTCTTCTTCCCCTAATCTTTGCGTAAGCTGGTCAACCGTCCAGGTTTTGCTTGAAACAAAGTAAGGGTAGTTTATATGAAATTCATGTCCCCTTAAGGCACCTTCCAACTGGATAGGCCAACGCTCATTTTCTTGTACACCCTCGCCAATCACATAGGCATCGCCTAAAGCCAAATAAGTATGTTTCTGATGGTTGCCCGATTCAATGGTTGCAGGTCCATTTACAAATGAAGTAATGAAAATGGAAACAAAGCCAATGAAAAAGGTAACAATAAAATATTTTCCCTTCATACGTTTAATTTAAGTTAATCTAAACAAATTTATCATTCTTATTCAAAAAGAAAAATATTTTGGAGCAATTGTACTAAAATAGTAAAATACAGTTTATAAAGTAAAGAATATAATTATCTTTAGATATGAAACTCATCCATAAAACTACACGCTACTATTTAATATATGCTCTTTTTATATTTGGCGTAGGCACGGTTTTGTTTTATTATGTGATTAAAATTATTCTACTTGACGGAATTGACGAGGCCATTCATCAGGAAAAACTGCAATTGATAGAAAATCTTAATTATGAAAACTTTATAGATGAGCTGAGGCCAAGTGAAAACATCGATATAAAACATTCAACCGCTAAAAAAGTAAGTCCTGATAGTTATTCCACGGTATTGGTTTTCGATAGCGTTCAGAACGAATTAGTAGATTACCGTCAGCTGAAAGCCACCTACAAATTCAACGACAATTTGTATGAGATTCGTATCCGCCAGTCGATGCAGGAAGCAGAGGCGTTGCTCAATGGAATATTGCCTGCTGAAATAGGGTTGTTTGTTCTTTTTCTGATCGGAGTACTTTTGATGAACAATTATGTTAACAGAAGTGTATGGGAGCCTTTTTATGACCTTCTTGAAAAAATAAAAGCATACGATTTTGAGAAAACGAAAGTAATCCAATATACCTCTTCCGATACGAAGGAATTTCAGGAATTGGGCAAAAGCATAGAGAAAATGACGAATAAAATTTACCGTGATTTTCTTAATCAAAAAGAATTTAACGAAAATTCTTCGCATGAACTTCAAACGCCATTGGCAATTATCCGGAACAAACTCGAACTTCTTATTCAATCTAAGAATCTGAAAGAAGAAGAAATGGAAATAATTGAATCTATTTTTGATGCCGTAAAGAGACTTAATTTATTGAATAAGGGGCTCATTTTAATTTCCCAAATAGACAATCATCAATATTCTGAAACAGAAGAAGTTTACATGGACCGAGTAGTCAACAATAATATTAAACATTTCATGTACCAGATCGAAGAACGCAATATCACCCTGACTACCAATATAGAAGAGAAATGTAAAGTAAGAACAAATCCTATTCTGTCAGAAATTTTAGTAACCAATATCGTATCAAATGCGATCAAACATAACTTGGAAAACGGTTCTTTGAGAATAGAGTTAAATCGGTTTCATTTGTTGATTGAGAATTCGGGGAAACCGCTTTCGGCCGAAGCTGAAAATATGTTTGAAAGGTTTAAGAAAGATTCTGATTCTGAATTATCTATAGGTCTAGGGTTGGCCATTGTGAAAAAAATATGTGTATTGCTCGGTCATAAAATTGTTTATACGAACACCAAGGAGCTTCATACGATAGAAATTTTCTTTTGAGATGCCCTTTGCAATAAAAAAGTACAACTTGAGATAGGTATTTGTAAGAGGGAGTCAAAACTATTTTCAAACTATATTTATACTTAGCCTTTAACCTCTATTTTTTGAATGGTTTTTTATAATAAAAAGGCTACTTCATTGTAATTCAATCCTTAGTATAAAGTTTTATTTTTAAATTTTTATCCTTTTATTCAATCTATTCTTAGTAAAACTTCTGCTTTCATTTTCCGCCAACGGGATTATTTTTTTTAAAAAAAAGCATCATTTAAATCGTGTACTTGATTTAGTAATTAATAAGATATTAAATATTGTGTGATGCCTAATTTCATTTTTTTTGAAAGGTTTTTTAAAGAATTAAAGCGCAATTTCATTGTTTTTTAAGCGGGGAATAGGAAGAAAAATACCGCTCTTTTTTAATGCTTACCGGTTACCACTATTGAATAATCCCTAATTTAAATAAGAAAGGTAATATTTCTGGTTGATCCATATAGTTCAATCGAAAAATTATAAAGAAGAACTTAAATAACTAAACATAATATAAATAGAGATGAAAACTATGATTAAAAAGTTTACGAAAATTGCTAGCAAAGGTTGGATTATTGTTTTAGGATGTATTTTGCTGAATTTTCAACAAGTAGAGGCAACAACCTTTACGGTAAATGTGAACGATGGAGGATGGCCGGCGCCGGGTGCGCCAGGTACACTTAATAAAGCTATTTCGGATTTTAATGCTGCCGGTGCAGGTACCCATATTATTAATATAATGGTCAATGTTTCTTTGACCAACCCTGCCTTATGGAATCTTACGAATACAACCGCGACTAGTCTTACCATAAATGGAAATGGCTATTCCGTAGACGGTCCTGGATACGGCTCTTGGACTATATCGGTAAATCAGCTTATTGTTAATAGCTGGACGATGACTGCCGGTTTTGGTACTACCGCTACTACGATGGCTGGTTCGGGAGGTCATACGTTTACAAATACAAGTATTGCCAACGTAGCTTTTACGTTTACAAAAAACAGTAATGTATTTACCAATTCTACTTTTTCAGGTCCCGGTGGAACCTATACGATGAATTTTACTTCTACCAGCAGTTCCAATACGATTTCAGGTTGTTTCTTTAGTGCCATGGCATTGACATTTACAGGCTCTTCTTCAAATGCAATTTCAAATACGTTGTTTAATAAGAGTGGTTTGAGCTTGCTTTCAGGATCCAATAATAACACGGTGTACGGTAGTAAATTTAATACCAACCTGGCTGGTACCAGTATGGTAGCAAGTGGTATAGCGTTTGACATTTCCATAAACGCTTCCACAGGAAATATTATTGGAGCCAGTTCGGCAGCGAAACGAAACATTTTTGCCTTGTCCTCGACTAATTCAATATCGGTTGTGGGAGGTTCTAACAATACCACTATAAATGGAAATTATTTTGGTACAGATGTAAACGGTACTACTT
>DATHPH010000135.1:0-7502 GCA_035484095.1 Cytophagaceae bacterium
GTGTTTCAGACTCTGACAATGCGTTCAGTCTGTCTGATACGGGATTTTTTACTAATACAGTCGACATCTTGATAGTTTGAATTTCAATTTTTTGCGAGTGTAAAGTTAATCAATTTGTGGCTGATTTATAAAAATAAACAAATGATCTTGTGCCATGCTAACTAATGATTTGATTTACAGTTTACAATAAAAATAATTCCGATGATTTCCACATTGATGTGCGAATTATTCCGCATTTTTTATCTTTGGTAACCCGAAACAAAATTTTACCGTAGGAGAACAAACGCTTTCAAAAATTGTATGTCTGAAATTACCGCCGAAAAAGAACGTTTAAGTATTAAACATGAAAACAATCCTTGGAAAAGATGGGGCCCTTATCTTACCGAACGCCAATGGGGAACTGTACGAGAAGATTATAGCCCGCATGGGTCTTCCTGGGATTTTGTTACGCATGATATGGCACGCAGCAAAGCATACAGATGGGGAGAAGAAGGGATAGGAGGAATATCGGATAATAAATCTGTTTTATGTTTTGCCTGGGCTTTTTGGAACGAGAAAGATCCGATATTAAAAGAACGCTTGTACGGCTTAGGTGGTAACGAAGGAAATCATGGTGAAGATGTAAAAGAACTCTACTATTATCTGGAAAGCACACCCACTCATTCCTATATGAAAATGCTGTACAAATATCCACAGGCAGCATTCCCATACGCTAAGATCGTAGAAGAAAATAGTAAACGAAGTCTGAAAGAACCGGAATACGAACTTTTAGATACCGGAGTATTTGATGAGAATCGTTACTTCGATATTTTCATTGAGTATGCCAAAGCCGGCGCTCATGATTTTTTGATAAAGCTAAAAATTATTAATCACGGACCGGAAGCAGCCCCCTTACATGTCCTTCCAACCTTATGGTTTCGCAATACCTGGCAAATAGGGAAAGTACAAAAAAAACCACTCATCAAACAAATCAACAACCGTCTTCTTGATATACAACACGACGGTTTTGGATATGGTTTTTTACATTCGGAAGAAGAAACAGAGTGGTTATTTTGTGATAATGAAACAAATTTTAAAAGACTTACCGGTTTTGATAATACGTATCCCTACTGCAAAGATGGTATCAATGATTTTGTAGTAAATGGAGAGGAAGATACGGTAAACCCAAACAAAGAAGGAACAAAAGTATCGGCCTGGTGCAACAAAGTGATTGAGGCAGGACAAGAATTGGTTTTGAAATTCAGGCTTTGTGAAGTCAATTATGAAAAGCCATTCGAAGACTTTGATACCTTATTTAATTTAAGAATTCATGAAGCAAATGAATTTTATGATGAAATTCAAATAGATGTAAAAAACAAGCACCTTCGCGAAATACAGCGTCAGGCGTATGCAGGGATGATGTGGAGTAAACAGTTTTATTATTTCAACATCAGTGAATGGCTGGAAGGAGATCCGGGACAATTTGCTCCTCCGGAAAGTAGGAGAACCGGAAGAAATTCCGATTGGAAGCATCTCAGCAATTCCAATATTATTTCTATGCCGGATAAATGGGAATATCCTTGGTACGCTGCATGGGATCTGGCATTTCATACCATTCCGATTTCACGTATTGATCCGGATTTTGCCAAACGACAACTCGTCATTATGGTGCGGGAATATTACATGCACCCTAACGGACAAATACCTGCCTACGAATGGAACTTTGGAGACGTAAACCCACCCGTTCATGCCTGGGCTACGTGGCGGGTATATGAAATTGACAAAGAAATGAACGGTGGTGTAGCAGACCTTGATTTTCTGGAAAGAGTATTTCATAAATTGCTGCTCAATTTTACCTGGTGGGTAAACAGAAAAGATGCCGAAGGAAATAACATTTTTCAAGGAGGTTTCCTTGGTTTAGATAATATTGGGGTTTTCGACCGAAGCAAACCTCTTCCTACAGGTGGCAGTATTCAACAGGCAGATGGTACCAGCTGGATGGCTATGTATGCCCTGAATATGCTGCGTATTGCAACAGAATTGTCGTTAAAAAATCCCACCTATCAGGATTTGGCTTCCAAATTTTTTGAACATTTCCTGCACATTGCAGAAGCCTTAAACAGCATAGGCGATAGCAATATAAGCCTTTGGGACGAAGAGGACGGTTTCTATTATGATGTTTTACAATTCCCGAACGGCCATACCATGCCCATGAAAATCCGATCAATGGTGGGTTTGATTCCGCTGTTTGCGGTTGAAGTACTGACTCCTGAATTGCTCGAAAAGCTTCCAGACTTTAAACGACGAATGGAATGGGTACTTTCCAATAAACCAAAATTGGCTGCCTTGATTTCTCGTTGGTACGAAAGCGGGAAGGGTGAAACAAGATTGCTTTCATTGTTACGTGGACACCGTATAAAAGCACTGCTGAAAAGAATGCTCGACGAGTCTGAATTTCTTTCTACCTATGGTATTCGGGCACTGTCGAAATACCATAAAAATTATCCTTATGTTTTCAAACACAACGATACCAACTTCACCGTTTCCTATTTACCGGCCGAATCAGACTCTAATTTATTCGGAGGAAATTCAAATTGGCGCGGACCGATTTGGTTTCCGGTAAACTACATGATTATCGAATCGCTGATTAAGTTTCATAAATATTACGGTGATGATTTTAGAGTAGAATATCCAACAGGTTCAGGAAAATTACTTTCGTTGCGACAAGTAGCGGAAAGGCTGAGCAAACGAATGATGCGCATTTTTATACGCAACAAAGAAGGACATCGTCCGGTTTTTGGTGATTACAGCAAATTGCAACTGGATCCAAACTTTAAAGACCACATTTTATTTTATGAATATTTCGACGGAGATACCGGAAGAGGAATCGGAGCATCGCATCAAACAGGATGGACAGGTTTGATAGCAGATTTAATTTATGAATTTTGTGATCGGTAATGCCTGGTGTTGTAATTAAAAACCTTGGTCTGTATCACGCAGACCAAGGTTCAAGAATATAAGATCTTATTCCACCAATACCTGAATAGCAATTGTTTCTGACTCAGAATGAATCAAACAAACATAACTGCCTTTTTGAAGACCGTTGTTTTGAAACGATACTTCCTGAAACCCTGCAGTCATTGGTTGATTGGCAATTACCATTACTTCCCTCCCCAGTTGATCTAACAGTGTCACCTTTGCAGGTCCGGTATTTTTCAGGTTAAACCTTACGGTGGCTGACTGAGCAAAAGGATTCGGATAAACATAATTTTGTGTTCCCGTCAATATTGGATCTACAATACCAGTAGAAACAGAAGCCACTACATTTACAAAATTTAAGTTATAACCGCCGGTTCCGATCATGAAGCGCATTTTATGCTGACCTTGAACGAGCGAAATACCCGAAGCAGTAACGGTCTGCCATTTCTGCCAATCAGTGGTATTAGGAACCGTTATATTTCCCGTTACATTCGTTCCATCTATTTCAATATAAAATGTTTTACTGGAATTCGGTGAAGCCACTCTGGCTTGAAAATCGTATTTGCCGGAAGCGATCACATTAACAGAATATTCTAACCACTCTCCTGCCGCTGTCCATCCTACGTCATAGCCACCACCGGTATCAATACATCCTTCAATGTCAACGCTTGATGCTCTGTAAGCTCCTCCAAGGTTCGCTGCCGTGTTATCGTAATACGCCACATTGTTTCCGCCCAAATTAAAATTTTCTGCTTCTATTTTACCCGGAATAGGCAATGCTGCTCCGGTAAATGGCAAAGAACCGGCCGCCGCATGTACTGTAATTGAAATGGTAGAAGAACTGGTTGTATCCCCCATATTATCCATGACCACCGCTCTTAGTGTATACGTACCCGGTCCGACACCGGACCATGACAATGTATAAGGACTGTTGTACAATTCGCCAATCTCGAAAGAACCAGCAAAATATTGTATTCTTATAATACTTCCATCGCTGTCCGTTGCATTTGCATTGAGCTGTATGGTATCCCCTTCGGTATAAACAGCTCCCGCTGTTGGAGCAGTAATTGAAACCGTTGGAAAAATATTTGTAGCATGACCTACTACAACCTGATGAATGGCCGTAAGAAGAGAATTCGCGCCGGTAGCATCTCCTGTCAACTGCCAAATCATAATTCCACCTACTTCGTTCATCGCCAAGGATGTTTTCTCTTTGATAGTCGGGATGCCATTGTAATAGTAAACACCTCCTTCAGGGATATTAATTTCGTCTTGGTTTACTGCACTTGGATACGAAGCAACTATTGAATTGAAGTCATACGAATTATTAAAAGAACCCCAGAAATAACCATAAAAAGGAACCCCCAACGCCAATTTGGAAGCAGTAACGCCTTTCGTAGTATTCCAATAGGCTATGTCGCTTACTGCCACAGAATAAGGAGAATGTTGACCGGGATCTGTCCAGGTTCCGGTAAGATCATACGACATGATGTTGATAATATCAAACTGGCTGGCCGCAGCATTGGTTATAAAACTTCCAAACCAAGTAGCTAAGGCCGCTGTCATGATTTTGCTTTGCGCATGCAAGGCTACTCCAAGAGCCGTGACAAAACTTTGATATTGCGCACTGGTAAGTGTAGTTCCGTTCAAAACATCTCCTTCAATATCTACATCTATTCCATCCAGGTTATTCTTTACCGCATAGTTCACAATAGAATCTACAAAAGCGGCTTGGTTCGTGGCAATCAAATTTGCATACGTACTTCCCGGAGCACCCGAACCTCCTATAGAAACCAGCACTTTTACACTGCTTGAATGTGCCGTGGTAACGACCGTTGCAAGGTCTGATAACGTGCCATTTGACATGCTTAAAGACCCCGTAGAACCAGGATTGGCAAATGCAATATTAAGGTGCGTAAGTTGGGTAAGATTGACGCTGTTAATACTTCCCGGATAACCATTCCAAGATGGTAAATAACCGATTACATTAAATTGTCCATAAGAATTATTTCCTATGAATAAACTTCCTGTAAGAATCAAAAAAACAAGAATTTTGCTCCGCATAATTTTTTCCTTTTTATAATATACCCTTCCTCAACCATAAATTTACCTAATTTATTACGTTAATCAGACTTGTATAACTTATTATATTTAAATAAAATCACAAAATAATTAAATAAATAGTACAAAAACGATAAAGCCTATCACTTTGATTTAAAAAGTGATAGCATAGCTAGGTTAAAAGAAATATAACGTATTGAAATGAATGAGTTGAAGCCTTCTGAATTCTGACCCTAACATTTGTTGATCGTTTATTTTACAAGCATGAAAAAAGCAAAAAATAGAAAGTCAAAAATCAGATGGATGGTATTGTAAAAATTTGTGTTTTAAGATGACCTGAAAACTTTATTTTTTATTATCCAGCCAAGCGACTAAATTTGTGTTTTTACATTACTAACTTTATTAAAATGCCTTTAAATAAATACAGTTCTAAATTGACGCAAGACCCATCACAACCTGCTTCACAGGCGATGATGTATGGTGCAGGATTTTCAGAAGAAGACATGAACAAACCACAGGTTGCTATTGCCTCTACGGGTTACGAAGGCAATACGTGCAACATGCACCTAAACGATTTGGCTGTTCTGATTAAAGAAGGAATTAAAAAAGCCGGACTGAAACCACTTCAGTTCAATACCATTGGAGTAAGTGATGGAATGTCAATGGGTACTGACGGAATGAGGTATTCTCTCGTATCACGCGATATAATTGCAGATTCGATTGAAGCAATTTCTGGGGCCCATTATTACGACTCGATTGTATCCGTCGTGGGGTGCGACAAAAATATGCCTGGAGCTATTATGGGAATGATCCGTATGAATAGACCGGGCATCATGGTATATGGAGGTACAATTCGTTCCGGAATATGGAAAGGTGAAAAGTTAAATATCGTATCTGCGTTTGAAGCCTTGGGTAAAAAGTTTGCACACGCCATCACAGAAGAAGATTTTAAAGGAATTATTCAAAATGCAGTACCGGGTGCCGGTGCCTGCGGAGGAATGTATACAGCAAATACTATGGCATCCGCCATAGAGGCCATGGGAATGTCTCTTCCTTACAGTTCTACAGCTCCTGCTACCAGCGAGAAAAAAAGAAACGAATGCCTTGCCATTGGAGAAGCCATCAAAATACTTCTGGAAAAAGACATTAAACCAAAAGATATTATTACCTATGAATCCATTTGCAACGGGATTCGCGTAGCAATGATCATAGGTGGGTCTACTAATCTGGTGTTACACTATTTGGCAATTGCAAAAACAGCCGGAATCAAATTGACGCTAAAAGATATTCAAGCGCTTTCAGATAAGACGCCTATGTTGGCAGATCTTAAACCAAGTGGCAAGTATATGATGGAAGATCTTGACAATATAGGAGGCATGCCTTCGATTATGAAAATGCTTTTGAAAGAAGGGTTATTAAATGGAGATTGTCTAACAGTCACGGGAAAAACATTAAAAGAAAATCTTGCCTTGTATCCTGAAATGCCTAAGGATCAAAGTATTATTCAACCCCTAACGAATCCAATCAAAAAAGAAGGGCATCTGCAAGTATTGTGGGGCAATCTGGCTCCTGAAGGTTCAGTAGCAAAAATTACTGGAAAAGAAGGTGTAAAATTTGAAGGTGCTGCCATTTGTTACGATTCAGAAGAAGCCTTAAACAAGGGTATTGAAGCCGGTGAAATAAAAGCCGGCCATGTCGTGGTCATTCGTTATGTTGGACCTCGCGGTGCTCCTGGAATGCCTGAAATGTTAAAACCTACTTCTCTTCTCATTGGTGCAGGACTAGGCAATTCCGTCGCTCTGATCACAGATGGGCGTTTTTCAGGAGGTACTCATGGATTTGTGGTAGGACACCTGACCCCAGAAGCACAAGAAGGCGGGAATATTGGTTTGGTGAGAAATGGAGATATTATTTCCATAGATGCGGTAACAAATAAGATTGACATGCATGTTTCAGATGCTGAATTGACGGAACGCAGAAAAAATTGGGTAAAACCAGCTTATAAAGCAACCAGTGGTTTATTATTCAAATATCTTCGTACGGTTTCTTCTGCTTCGGAAGGGTGTGTGACCGATAGTTTCTAATTTTTGACTGGAAAGGATTTATCTTAAAAAAAGTAATAAATCCTTTCCTATTTTTTTACTCTTGTCATTTTCATTTTACACATTTCAACAATAGGCCGACGAAAGAATCGCCTAACCTTTCCACTTCGTTTTAGATATAATGATATAACAACAAAAAATATAACAATCCCATTTTATAATATTATTTGAAGAATTTTTATAACTCATAAAATATGTCAAATATCCGAGTTTAATCTTTCTTTTTATCATAAAAATTAAATAATGAGTTATTTTTTTAACTACATTTTTACATTATTTAATACTTTTTTAAAAAATAAGTTCAAATAATAACCTATAAGAAATTTTTTATATTAAAAAAATTGAAATGTGGTACTAAAATAGGATAGTTGTTCCAAAAAA
>DATHPH010000136.1:0-4142 GCA_035484095.1 Cytophagaceae bacterium
TTTTATTACCGTGCCTATCTAAACACAAACCTTGGTCAGATATACAGCAATCGAATGTTTGATTTTGTTAAATCCAGGTTGGATGTATCGTACGGAATTACAAAAGATCTATACATCGGCCTGTATGGTATGATGGATTCTGAACATTATTACACGCTTGAACAGGGAACAACTCCTGCGTACAGAGAGAATCGTATTAATCCTGTCATTGGAATTTCTTTAAATGTACTATTTAGGCAGAAAAACGGCGTGCAACAAGTCGATAGCAGCAAGACTTGGCTTCCAGGTTTACCTTTCCGATAAAACACATATTAACTGAAGTATTGAAATCAGGACGGAGGAAATAATAAATTTAATTATATTTGGGGCTTATACTACTTGATGAAATCCCTTTACACATCTATACGAGACAAAAATTCGAAAAGACAAAAATCTTTTGCTGTATTGCTTGATCCGGACAAATTGGATGAAAGTGCTTGTAAAGAAGTTGTAGCCTTGGGTTTAAAAAATAAAATAGACTATTTTTTTGTAGGAGGCAGTTTGCTTACAGCCGATAGATTGGCTCAAACAATCAAAATAATAAAAGAAGAATCGGACATTCCCTCCATCATTTTCCCTGGAAGTAATACTCAAGTCTGTAAAGAAGCGGATGCGATATTACTTTTGTCTCTTATATCCGGAAGAAATGCAGATGCTTTAATCGGTCAGCACGTTGTTGCCGCTCCCGTTTTAAAACAGAGTGGATTGGAAATTTTGCCAACGGGCTATATGCTGATAGATTCCGGAAGACAAACAACTGCGTCTTACATCAGCAATACTACTCCTATTCCCCACGATAAGCCTTCTATTGCCGCCTGTACAGCCATGGCAGGAGAAATGCTTGGCCTAAAACTAATTTATTTAGATGGTGGAAGCGGGGCTTTTAATACCGTAAGTCCTGAAATGATTCGGTTGGTAAGAAAATCGGTAGAGGTACCCATTATTGTAGGTGGAGGAATAAATACGGGCGAAAAAGCGCAAGATGCTCTTCTTGCCGGGGCAGACCTAATCGTAGTTGGGAATGGTATAGAAAAAAGAGCTTCTTTATTACCTGAAATTTCTGCGGTCGTAAAAAGGATAAACACTTTAAACGAAATTATTTAGAGTGTTTATCCTTTTAGGACCAAACTTGATTACTTATAAATTCATAAGGGATTCTCTTCTTCTCATTTTTCCTGCAGGAATACCAAACATCATTTTAAATCTTCTGCAAAAATAAGCTGTATCTTTATATCCAACTTCAGCCCCTATTTCACGAATTGATTTTTTGGTAGTTCTAAGAAGGTTTACAGCCATCTCCATCCGTTGGTATTCAATATAATCCTGAGGGTTGATGCCTGTCAACATTTTGAAATATTGTCCTACATAATCTTCGGACACATTTGCTACATTGGCAAGCACTTTATTTGACAAATCACCCCCCAAATGTTTTTTGATGAACGCAAAAATATCGATGAGCCTTGGATCTTTGAAATAAGTACTGTTGGTCGCTAGCTGTTCTACAAATAATCTTTTTTCGAGGATGAACCGAACTATTTCAATGACAATTCTTTCTGTGTTTACCTTTATGAGACGTTCTTTTCCAGGGTGCTCCGTCATTTCCTCTTTTACCGTTTCAATCATGGTTTCTACCAATTTGTCGGTGCCGGAAATGACAAAGGGTGGAATATCCAAAGAAGCAAAAAAGTTTACAGAGTCAAATACTTTCGCTTCAAACGTAACGTAGCTGAAACTATCTACTTCCAGTCCTACGTGACTGAAATTTTTATTATAACTAAGAAATTTATCACGATTATTTAATAAATCTTCGTTGGTTAGTTTTACAGGATTGTTTTTTCCATACGTTACAGAAGTCAATCTGCCCCCGGGGATAAACAACAATTCTCCTTCATTAAGTTTTATTTTATCTTCTCCGTAAGAAATCTCACCTCTATGCAACAAAATAATAGTATTGCCTACATCGTAAAAATTTTCGACCGTAATAGGCTGAAGGATTTTTATATTTTTCGACTTGATATATCGAACGCCTAATGATTCGATAATTTTATTATAATCTTCCATATTCTAGAAAGGGGTAAAGGAACTGAAAATATAACTAAAGCCTAATTGTAATTATTCTAATAATTTGTACAATACTAATATATTAAAATCATAAATTCAAACAATTCAGCCAATAAAATTATATTTTAATAATAAGTATACCTTATCTTTTGCTTCAAAAAATGTTATTTTTTTAACAATTCCCTTGAAATTACGATTTTTTGAATTTCGGAAGTCCCTTCATAAATCTGGGTAATTTTGGCATCTCGCATCAGGCGTTCTACATGGAATTCTTTTACATAGCCATATCCACCATGTATTTGAACGGCTTCCGTAGTTACTTCCATAGCCGTTTTGGAGGCAAACAATTTAGCCATGGCGCTGGCTGTTCCATACTCTCCATGAGAATCCTTTATATGAGCCGCTTTCAGGCAAAGCAAGCGGGCAGCGTCTATTTTGGTCGCCATATCGGCTAATTTAAACTGGACATCCTGATGTTCAGAAAGGGGTTTGCCAAATGCTTTTCGCTCGCTTGAATATTGAAGGGCCAGTTCATACGCACCTGCCGCTATTCCCAAGGCTTGTGAGGCAATTCCAATACGACCACCGTTTAAGGTTTGCATGGCAAAAGAAAACCCGAACCCGTCTTCTCCAATACGATTTGATTTAGGTACTTTTACATCACTAAACATTAGACTATGTGTATCAGAAGCCCGGATGCCCATTTTATTTTCTTTTTTTCCAACAACAAATCCATTCATCCCTTTTTCAAGTATTAAAGCGTTAATTCCTTTATGACCTTTTTCGGGATGTGTTTGAGCAATAACTATATAAACAGAAGCTGAATTGCCATTTGTAATCCAGTTTTTTGTACCGTTTACCAGATAATGATCTCCCATATCAACCGCTGTAGTCTTTTGAGAAGTTGCATCTGAGCCGGCTTCCGGTTCAGACAAGCAAAATGCGCCTATAATTTCTCCTTTGGCCAAACGCGGTAAATATTTTTGTTTTTGTTCTTCCGTTCCAAAAGTTTCAAGTCCCCAGCAGACCAGTGAATTGTTTACCGACATGCAGACAGAAACAGAAGCGTCAATTTTAGAAATTTCTTCCATGGCCAATACGTAGGATACAGCATCCATACCACTTCCTCCGTATTTTGGGTCTACCATCATACCCATAAATCCCAATGCGCCTAATTTTTTTATTTGTTCTTTAGGAAACGATTGATTTTCGTCTCGCTCGATCACACCCGGTAATAGTTCTGTACGGGCAAAATCGCGGGCAGCCATCTGTACCGCAAGTTGTTCTTCTGTTAATTGAAAATTCATTTTAAATAAAAAGTTAAGTCGTTCAATTATTTTTCAAAGTAATAATTATATAACGTAAAAGTGGAATCAAAAGGCAGAAATCATTGAAAAAACAATTCAATTCCTAAAAGGTGGCTTTAGTGGAGATGAATTATTAATTAAACCAATAACCTACTAATGAAGAATTTTTATAGAAAGAGTAACCGTTCCGGGTGAACCGGGTGTATTGGTTAATCCGATTACTTCCATAAGTCCATTTTTGCCTTTGGCAGTTTCAAACTTGAAAACATTTCCTACTCCTGTTATCATTACTTTGTTTGCATTTCCTACTGCAAGGTTTGCTAAATCAGTTCCTATAGCATAGGAAACAAAATTGTCCGGATTTCCGCTCACTACTTGAGCAATGGTAGTAGTGTTAGCACCATTTGCAGCTGTGGGCTCGCTAACAGGTAAACCTCCCGTTCCACAAGAAGCGCAACCGTTAACCCAAGGCTGCTTCTAAGGGAAGGGGCAACGAGCCAAAGTAGTCCACTATTATCTGTTCTTACTGTTCCGGTTGCATCCAGCGCAACCAAAGAAAGGTCAACCGACGGAGGAGCATCGGCATAATTTCCCAAATCGGTTGCTACTGCTTCTCCAGCAGTAACCAGAAAGCTGCCTTGTGCGGCAGTTTGATCGCCCAATGTAACCGGGGTTACCAAAGAAAACGATGCTGGAAGTGGTACCGTCTGTGTATAATTTAGGGTAATAATCGCA
>DATHPH010000137.1:0-4126 GCA_035484095.1 Cytophagaceae bacterium
TGGTAACTAAAATGTGTTTAAAAATAAATATAAGTAGGATATTTTAAAGGCTATTTCTGGAATTGGTAACTTTTGATCTATGATAACCAATGTTCAAAAGAGAGGAGTCATGGAAGGAGATTGAGGTATTGGAAACGTATAATTATTAAACAGAACGTAAAAACAGCCGTTAAAGAAAAAGAAGCAAGTAGTTGAGCAATTAGACGTTAAGGGCAAAGGATTTTCGTTTGATTTCATCCCACCAAGATATCTCTACAGGTCAGTTTGTTTTGAAATAACTATGAAAATGAAACCAATAAGGGTAATTGTGATAGGAGGGGGAGCTGCCGGATTTTTTGGGGCTATTACCTGTGCCAGATATAATTATAATGCAGAAATTATTCTTTTAGAAAAATCCGATAAGCTACTTTCAAAGGTGAAAATTTCCGGTGGAGGGAGATGTAATATTACGCATGCTTGTTTTGATAATAATCAATTAATAAAGTACTATCCAAGAGGAGGAAAAGAACTCAAAACTTGTTTTGCTTATTTTTCAACAAATCAAACCGTAGACTGGTTTGAGTCGAGAGGGGTAAAACTGAAAATTGAAGCCGACAACAGAATGTTTCCTGTTACAGATTCGTCCCAATCTGTGGTGGATTGCCTTATCAGAGAGGCGCGTGTATTGGGCGTAAAAATCATGACAGGGTTTCCGGTGGGTGGGTTGGAGAAAAAGGAGAATCAATGGATTGTAAAATTGCGGGGTGGAGAAAATATGGTCTGCGACAAGGTTTTGGTGGCGAGTGGAGGAAGTCCGAGCGAGGATGCCTATAACTGGATGCGTGAATTGGAATTGGAGGTGATAAAACCTGTCCCTTCTTTGTTTACTTTTAATGTACCCAATTCTCGTTTAGGAGGATTGCAGGGAATAAGTGTTTCGAATGCAGAAGTGCGAGTAGAAGGAACCAAACTTATCAATGTTGGTCCTTTATTGGTCACCCATTGGGGATTCAGTGGGCCGGCTATTTTGAAGCTTTCGGCTTGGGCAGCAAGAGAAATTCAGGAATTGAATTATAATTTTAATATCCATATCAATTTTGTTCCGGATCATACAGAAGATTCTCTAAGAGAAAAATTGCAAGAGATAAAATCAGAGCACCATAAAAAAATGGTGGCATCCAATCCTTTTTTTGATCTTCCGAAAAGATTGTGGGAGCGATTAATCAATATTGCGGGTATTGATGAAGAAACCCGCTGGGCAGATGTTCCTAATAAAAACATTAATAAATTAGTAGAAGAGTTGTTTCGGGGAAATTATTCTGTAAAGGGCAAAACTACGTTTAAAGAAGAGTTTGTAACCTGCGGCGGTATTGATTTAAAAGAAGTAGAGTTAATTACCATGGAGTCAAAAAAACATCAAGGACTTTATTTCGCCGGTGAAATATTAAACATAGATGCTGTGACGGGAGGATTTAATTTTCAGGCCGCTTGGACAACAGGTTTTTTGGCAGGGAAGTCAATTGCGGAGGATTGATACAAGCGTAGTTTATTTTTAGATTTTTGTATTCTAGTAAGCGTATAACTTAATAAGTAGGATTTGTAAGTTTGGCGTTTGATAGGTGCTTATTACCTCGTTGGAGCATTCAGACTTTTGTCAACTATTTTACACTTTACAAAAAAGAAAGCAGGAATGTTTTTTTAGTATAAATGAAAAGTATATGATTTTGCAAAAATAGTAGTAATCCAGCATAAAAAAAGGCTTTTTCAAGCCTTTACAAATTCCTTCTTGGTGTTCATTAATTTTTCGTTGACATGACCTCGGTTGATTTCAGATACTAATGGATAGCTCCGGTTAAAGCCTTCCTGTGAAACTTTAAAGAACTCCGCAAGTTTCCGAATGACTTCTTTGGATAAACCCTTCTTATAACTCAAAATTTGACTTATAGCACTTTTGTGTATTCCCAATATTGGAATCAAATCGGTTTGACTCATATTTTTGTTTTCCATCATATACTTCAGCAGTTCGATGGGATCCATATCCTTAGATTTTGAATGTTCATTATCCCACTTCTCGATCAACAATTCGATTAACTCTATTTCATCTTGGATTTTTTTAGTTGTTTTTTTTGAAGCCAACTCCATCAGTTTAGCACAATATTCTTTGTATTGTTTTGCTGTCTTAATTATAGTATACTCCATATTTATTTTTAGTAAATCGCTATTGTTCTTTTTTGTTGATTACTTAATGCATTATATTCTTCGTGTGTACCAATCCAGTTAACATAGAGATGAACACATTTAACTCCAAATCTATATTCACAGATTAATCTGAAAGCATTTCGTCCATTTCCACCAATGTCAAATACCACTCTGTTTGAGTCATTACCAAGTAAATTGCCTTTAGCATATCTTGAGGTTCTTGCCAGTCAGCGTATTTAATTGCAGAGAGCCAATTGTCAAAATGAATTCTTCCGTTGGCGTGGTTTTCTGCAAATTCTTCTACAGTATCTCTTCGAAGTAATCTTACTTTCATATTATACGCAAAAGTACCATAAAAAGTTTACTTTTGGTAAACTTTCCAATAAAGTATTTTGGAATGGTGCTTAAATAATCAAAAGATAATGGCTAATTTAACAAAGGCAGTCAGTTGATATTTTCTCTTTATTCTTTTTTTGATGAATTCAAATCTTTCATTGAAAGGCTTCGCATAAGCAAACGCAGCAAATAGCTTTTTTTCTGCCATTTTAAGGCTACCATTTACTAAAAGTGGAAATAGTTGTCTTCGTTTGTCATAGTTATCAGCTACAGCAAAAAATAGCATCGTAAAAAATCACCCTTACTTTGTTGTTAATCCAAAATAAGGGTGATTTTGAAATCTGAAATAACTATTCTTTTATTATCATTTGAGTAGCTACTCCCCTTGTGTTAGAATACCTTAGCACATAAGCTCCTTTAGATAATTGATTTCCTAGTTGAATTTTCTCCGTCCCTGCTTCTATGCTTTGACTGTAAAGACTTCTCCCCAGTGCATCGAGTATAGTCAACTCTCCACCGGATAAATCTTGCAGGGCAACTGCAAAAGATTCCGTAAATGGATTCGGAGCTACCGTAAAAGATTTTCCAGATTCATTAAAGGACACCGAAATATCATTACTTGGTGTGCTTTTGCCATTGAAGTCGTATTGTAACAGCCTGTAGTAATTGATTCCGTTGGTCGGATTAGAATCCTGATAACGGTAACTCAAAATGGTTTTGCTATTTCCACCTCCATTTACCATACCAATGGTTTGGAAGTGAACGCCATCAGAAGAGCGTTGAACATCATAATAGTCGTTATTGATCTCGGAAGTGGTAGTCCATTGCAAATTTACACTCTGTTGTGCCGCCTGACCTGTAAAATCAATAAGTTCTACAGGCAAGCTACAAGATAAGTTTACTTGAACTTCTTGAGAGCAGGTGGTGGTTACAGAATAGTTCGTGTAGCTGTAGGATAAGTTTGCCAATGGGTATTCTCCTGCAGGCCCATAAGTAGGCAGGCTTATTTGGCCAGCATTTGTCCCACCAGCCCATGTTCCTCCGAACCATTGAAAAGCAGCACCACTAGCCACGGATATGGTATAACTTCCCATAGGAAAGGTATTATTTATATTTACAGTATAAGCCGTTGAATTGGTTGGTACCGTATACGTCTGCTGGAAAACGGTTACAGAAGATGAATTTTGAATGGTCACGGTGATGTTTCCGGAGGCCCCTGTCCATGATTTAATGTCGAATGAATTTAAAGTAAGGGTGTTGGCAAGCACTGTGAATGGAATTGGACCAGCTATTGGACCGGTATTGGGACTTGCAGCCCAAGATAAACTTCCTGTTGCCATTCCAATTGTATTACTTCCCGAAGAAGAAGTACTGGTACTTGCGGCAACTTCTACCCAAACAGAGGCTGGTGCAGCGGCTGTATTGGCATACGTTAACGTCACAGGTGATCCTACCCCCAAGACTGTTCCTCCGGAAGCGGCACTATACCATACGTAATTCGGATAGTCGGCAGGTACAGCCCCTGTAGCGGTCAAGGTGATACTATTACCCCCGCAACTTATTGAACCTGCAGGAACTTTTGGAGACATGATCGTGAAGGTCATAGAGTCCG
>DATHPH010000138.1:0-1875 GCA_035484095.1 Cytophagaceae bacterium
TTACGTAGTCCGCTCCGCACCACTTATAGACAACAAAAGAACGTTTAATTCATGGGATATAGGCATTCGCATCACGTGTAAAGAAGAAATGAGCCTTGCTTCAGGATTCAACCAGGAAGAAATTTCTTCGCTAAGCAAAATTATTCAAGATGTCAAAGAGGAAAATCCACTTGCGGCGTTTATTAAATCGTTTTTACACAATGACCATGTCAATCTCAGCCATTTTGAATGAATAAATAATGAGTTTCCTGTTTATTTAGTAGGGTTTAGGATCTGTTTATCGTTATAAAATCAGATTTTGTAAATAAAAGAGGTAATATTTAAAGGAGAAAGGCATAAAAATGGAGAAAATAATAAAAAGTAAGTGTAATTACGTTGTGTAAAAATTATCTTTTTTAAAGAACATGCATTAATTATTGTACTTAAACAACATAATACTATCATTTTACTATAAATTTCTGATTTCCAAGTAACTCATAGAACAGCGGAACGTATAAAGACGTATCACTAAACGCTAAGAGGGATGGGAAAGTTATTTTTTGTAATAGTTTTAGTACTGATGATGATCTGTTTCTTTATCTCCTTTTACAAAATGATAAACGAGAAAAGCTCTGTTTTGGATTTGGAAGAAGAAATGGACTGATTATTTAGAACCTTGTTTTAACAAAATAATCCCAAAGCACTATTCCCATTGACACGGAAACATTAAAAGAATGTTTGGTTCCAAACTGAGGAATCTCAACACAGGCATCGGAAAGTTCAATCACAGCGTCTTCTACACCGAATACTTCATTCCCAAAAACAAAACAATAACGTTCACTTTTTTCAGGGATAAAATGTTGCAACGGAATACTTCCTTCAGCTTGTTCGATACTAATGATTTTCCATCTTTCCAATTGCAGTTTCTTAATCGCTTCTGTTGAATTGGCAACATGTTCCCATTCAACAGTATCTTCTGCCCCAAGGGCTGATTTATGTAGTTCGCGGTTTGGTGGTGTTCCTGTAATTCCGCACAGGTAAATTTTATGAATTAAGAAGGCATCTCCCGTACGAAACGCAGCACCAACGTTATGAAGACTTCGGATATTATCAAGCACCAACACAACAGGCGTTTTTGTTTTTTCTTTAAATTCAACGGTCGAAATCCGGTTCAACTCTTCCAGTTTTAATTTGCGCATAGATGCAAGTTAAAATTTATAAAGGAAAGTTCAGCAGTTTAAGGTTGGTTATAAATTCGACTTATTATATTCTTATATTTACATTCTTTAGTTGTCCGATATGAAAAAATTTATGTTACTGGCATCCTTTGCCGGATTGTTTTTTTCTTGTGAAAAAAAAGAATTTTATAAGGCTTCTGATTTTACCGACAGTTTGTTTACTGCCGGGATAGAAGGGCCTATGTATTATAAAGATGGGAATATATACGCGGTCAATTTTCAGAAAGAAGGAACCATTGGCCTGGTAAAACCGGATGGGAAATGCGAATTGTTTACAACGCTTCCAACAGGTAGTGTAGGCAATGGAATACGTTTTGACAGTAAAGGCAGGATGTTGGTTGCCGATTATATGGGCCACAATGTTTTGATCATTGATATGAAAACAAAGAAGCTGTCGGTATACGCACACGACAGCAGCATGAATCAACCCAACGACCTGGCCATCATGAAAAACGACGTGGTTTTTTGTTCGGATCCTGACTGGAAAAATGGTGTAGGAAAACTTTGGAGGGTTGATACGAACGGTGTGGTCACGCTACTGATGGACAATATTGGCACCAGCAACGGCATTGAAGTATCTCCTGATGATAAATTTTTGTATGTAAACGAAAGTGTTCAGCGTAAAGTGTGGCGGTACGATCTTAATGACAGAGGAGAT
>DATHPH010000139.1:0-3315 GCA_035484095.1 Cytophagaceae bacterium
ACCTCCTGAAAGTACTGTAGACTTCTTCAACGATTCTTCTCCGGAAAACAACATTCTACCCAAAAAACCACGGATAAAACTTTCGTCTTTTTCCTCTGAATATTGACGAAGCCAGTCTACTAAATTCAATTCACCGTTGCTGAAATATTTAGAATTTTCCCTTGGAAAATACGAGTTGGTAATCGTAACGCCCCATTTATAATCACCTTTGCTTTGCTTTTGTTCTCCCATAATCACGTCAAAAAAGGTGGAGATTGCCATTGGCTCTTTGCTTAGAAAAGCTATTTTGTCATTTTTATGAACTGTAAAAGTAATGTTTTTAAACATCTGCACTCCTTCTCGGCTTGCGGCAAGATTTTCTACTGCAAAAATTTGATCTCCAGCTTCTCTGTTCGCTTTGAACATAATAGCCGGATACTTTCGCGAAGAAGGTTTTATATCCTCAATAGTCAATTTCTCCAAAAGTTTGGCCCTGGAAGTTGCTTGTTTAGATTTGGAAGCATTTGCGCTGAAACGGCGAATAAATTCCTGAAGTTCGGAACGTTTATCTTCCGTTTTTCTGTTAGCATCTGTCCGTTGTTTCAAAGCAAGCTGACTGGAGTGATACCAAAAGCTATAATTACCTGCAAACAATTGCAATTTACTAAAATCAATATCGGCAATGTGTGTACACACTTCATCCAAAAAGTGGCGATCGTGTGATACTACAATCACCGTATTTTTAAATTCCGCCAAAAAATTTTGCAACCACCTTACCGACTCAATATCGAGGTTATTTGTAGGCTCATCCAATAGTAAAATATCAGGATTCCCAAAAAGAGCTTGCGCCAAAAGTACTCGTACTTTTTCGCTTGGGTCCAATTCTTTCATGGTCAGATAGTGCTTATCTTCTTTCACACCTAGTCCGCTAAGCAATTCACCTGCTTCTGATTCGGCGTTCCATCCATTCATCTCTGCAAACTCTCCTTCCAATTCGGAGGCCTTGACACCGTCTGCATCAGAGAAATCCGGTTTCATATAAATGGCATCTTTTTCCTGCATCACCTGAAACAGTTTTTTATGCCCCATGATTACCGTTTGCAGCACTTGTGTTTCGTCAAACTCAAATTGATTTTGTTTTAGAACGGCCAACCGTTCACCTGGTGTTATACTTACCCTTCCGGTAGTAGGGTCAATTTCTCCGGATAGTATTTTCAGAAAAGTGGACTTTCCAGCTCCATTCGCCCCAATTAAACCATAACAGTTTCCGGGATTAAACTTCACGTTAACGTCTTCAAAAAGAACTCTTTTACCGTAACGAAGGGATATATTGTCTGCACTGATCATAAGTCTTTTTCCTTAATTAAAGTGCAAATTTACAGTTTTAAAGACTCTGAAGCAAAGGTGAAGTAGGCTATCCTTTATTTTTACAAAAAGACATAAAATAAATTACAATGAATCTTGAGTAAACTAAAATCCATAAGATACCTTTTGAAAATAGTATTAAAAATTAGAACACTATATCTTTACCCATAATTCCGGATGAATGATCAGGTATAAATATACTGAAAATGAATTACTAACTATTCGTTTTAATTAACATAACTATTTTATTATTAAATAATTAAAATTATATCAATTGTTATTTAACAGTCAAACGCTCTCCGAAACTACGATCTGTATTGTAGTTATTTTATAATTAATTTTATTCAAAAAATTGGTTATCTATTGTATTTATCGTATAATAATTCAGATATATCTAATTCTTAATTTAAAATGAAGAAAATTTCCATACTCCTATTATTATCTTTCGTAATTTTTTCCTGCAAAAAAAGTGATACAACTCCTACCACTTCTTCTTCATCGGATTATAATCCAGGTCCTGGTTGGAATTTAGCATGGTCAGATGAGTTTGACAGTACGGCGCTGAATACTTCTATTTGGAATTACGAGACAGGAACCGGACAAAATCAGGAATTAGAATATTACCTTTCTCAAAATGTGAGTGTATCCAATGGCAATTTAGTAATTACTGCTCTGCAACAGAATTACAACGGCGCCAATTTCACTTCCGGGAAAATCAATACTCAGAATAAATATGCGTTTAAATATGGTAAGATTGTAGGAAAAATAAAACTTCCACAGGGTCTTGGGATGTGGCCTGCTTTTTGGATGCTTGGGAATTCTTCTTTGGCATGGCCTGGTTGCGGAGAAATTGATATTATGGAAATGCAAGGAGGTCAAGGTGCCGGAGGTGATTATACTACCTTATCGACCTGCCATTGGTTAGGTACCTATGCTCCAGCTCCAGACACATTGTATGGACAACAATACACAAATGTTTCAAAACTATCACAGGCTTACCATTATTATGAAGTCGAATGGAATGCCTCGACAATTACATCAAGATTTGACGGTATTCAATACAATCAAATAAATATTACAAAAGCTGAAATGGCTCCATTTCGAAACAACAGTTTTTATATTATTCTGAATCTTGCAGTGGGAGGAAATTTTTTCTCCCCGGCCCTTCTCACACAAGCTTCTGTAACTGCTACATTCCCTCAAAGTATGTACGTAGACTGGGTTAGGGTATACGTGAATTAGGTTGTTGAGAGAATGGATTATTTAGAAACAAAAAACATTCTGTTTCATACTTGTTTAGATTGGTTGGAAAATAAGATTGCTATTGCTTCAAAAGCGATGAAAGATGCCCAAGAGTCCGCGAACAGGGAAGAAAAAAGCAGTGCAGGAGACAAATATGAAACCGGACGTGCGATGAGTCAAAATGAAAGAGATATGCATGCGCGGCAATTGGCAGAATGTCTTAAACAAAAACAACTCCTTTTATCCCTAAATATTACAAAAAAACACGAACGTGTATCGTCCGGTGCTTTAGTAAAGACTGATGCAGCGAATTATTTTATATCGATAAGTGCGGGAAGTTTTGTAATAGAAAAAATTACCTATTTTGCGGTATCTCCTGATACTCCTGTGGCTTTATTAATGATGAATAAGAAAGAAGGGGAAACTTTTTTATTTAACAAGAGCAAAAATAGTATTCTGAAAATTTCTTAAAAGTAAAAGACGCTCCAACTGCTTAGAACGTCTTTTACTTTTCTTTATACAATAGTTATTACCTATTATTTTATTGCTGAGGTATTAAAATATTAAACAACCCACTCGCCACTTCTAAACTTCCATAAAATAATCCTACGCCGAATGTAATATTGCGTGCAGAAAGATTTTTTAAGGTAAAAGGGAAAGACGAGACAGAAAGCAAGCTATAGGCACATGCCAAAACCAAACACAGCAAAATGGTAAGACTTTGGTTTT
>DATHPH010000140.1:0-2391 GCA_035484095.1 Cytophagaceae bacterium
AAGAAAAGCTATATTTGCCCTAAAGTCTGATTATAGAGATCCTTTGCTTTTGAAAGGAATCATAAAGATTAATAATACGCCTTCTATAAAAGCTTTTCTAAACAATGGATTTTTAAACAAAGGAATCTATAGTTTAAAAGGGGAATCATATTATAAGCTGTTATTAAAATAAAATAATATGCAAATAGGTAAATACAAGATCGGAATAAATACTCCACCGTTCATTATAGCGGAAATGTCTGGCAATCATAACCAGTCGCTGGAACGTGCTTTGAAAATTGTAGATGCCGCAGCCGATGCAGGAGCTCACGCACTAAAGCTTCAAACATATACGGCAGATACCATGACAATGCCAGGTGTATTTACTATAAATGATTCAAATTCATTATGGAATGGAAGAGAATTACATGATTTGTATAAAGAAGCATATACCCCTTGGGAATGGCATAAGCCTATTTTTGAACATGCTGCCAGAAGAGGTCTTATTGTTTTCAGTACACCATTTGATGAACAAGCAGTAGATTTTCTGGAAAATCTACAAGTACCTTTATATAAAATAGCTTCTTTTGAAAATACAGATTTGCCTTTATTAAAAAAAGTGGCTTCTACTGGGAAACCGGTTATCATGTCTACAGGTATGGCAACGATAACTGATTTGGACGAGGCTGTAAACACATTGAGGGATAATGGTTGCAAAGATTTGGTATTGCTTAAATGTACGAGCACTTACCCTGCCACTCCTGAAAATTCAAATATTCTTACTATTCCACACATGGCATCTCTTTTTAACTGTCATGTAGGGCTTTCCGATCATACCATGGGTATTGGAGTAGCGGTAGCATCCATAGTGTTGGGTGTAAGGGTGATAGAAAAACATTTTACACTGAGTAGGGCTGATGGAGGTGTTGACTCTGCTTTTTCAATTGAACCACAAGAATTGAAGGCTCTTGTCATTGAGTCTGAGAGAGCTTTTTTAGGGTTAGGAAAAGTTACTTACGGAGTTCAAGAAGCGGAAAAGAAGAGTATAATGTTCAAACGATCAGTATATGCTGCTCATGATATTAAATCCGGAGAAATTTTTTCAAAGGAAAATATAAGGGTAATCAGACCAGGTCTCGGACTTGCGCCTAAATATTATGAACAGATTATAGGTAAAAAAAATACTAAAAGTATAAAAGCAGGTATGCCTTTGTCTTGGGATAATTTGCTATAAGGAAGTTAATATGATTCATAGAATGATATCTCATTATTTTCTCTTCTAAACAATATTATATCATGTCTCGCATAAGTAAAAATATTCTATCTAACTAAATATTCAATGCTAATTCATGATATTGCAAAAAGTATAAGAACAGTGGAAGAGACGTGCAAGTCTCTTTATTGGAGTTTTTCAAGTTTGGTAAAAGTAATAATTCTTTCAAAATATAAAATTGTTCTTCCAAAATCAACTACATCGGATTGCGTTATTCTAGGCAATGGTCCGTCTTTGAAAAAAAGTCTGGAAATTCATGAATCATTACTAAAGAAAAAGACGCTGTTTTGTGTAAATAATTTTGCCACCACGAAGGAATATAGATTGTATAAACCTTCTCAATATGTTATTCTTGACCCTGGTTTTTTTATTTATAAACAAAGACCTGACATTGTAGCTACCTTCAATGAATTAAAAAATAATACGACTTGGGAAGTTAATTTGTTTATACCTTTTATGTATCGGAAAGACGCAGATGTCGTTTTTTTAAAAAGGTTAAATTCTTTTGTTAGAGTTCATTTTTATAATTATACCATTGCAAAGGGATTTTATCCTCTTGTTTTTTTTCTTTTTAGAAAAAATCTGGCAATGCAACAATTCTATAATGTACTAGGAGCTTCAATATTTCTGGCCATCAATATGCAATATAAAAAAATATGGATATTGGGAGCAGACCATTCTTGGTTTGACAATATAGTGATCGATGAAAAAAATCAATTGTGTAGAAGAGATATGCATTTTTATGATGATGAACCACCACTTTTATCGCCAATAATAGAACCTGTATCTGGAGAGGTACAAAAAGTGGGAAATTTTTTTCAAGCACTTCAGAAAGTTTTTAATTCGTACTATCAACTAGAAAAATATGCAATAAGTAGAAACTGTTCTATATACAACGCAAGCGAATTTTCGTACATTGACGCATTTGAAAGAAAATCTCTTGAATTATAATTTATGAAAGACACTATAATAAATACCTTTCCTGTAAATTCTTGTATAATTTGTTTTTCGAAAGGAGAAACGAAATATGCCAACTTAAATGACAGAAATTTCGGGAATACAAGGGGCTGGAATATTTCAGAATGTACAAATAAAAACTGTGGACTTCTTTGGCTAAATCCAATGCCAACTAAGGATGA
>DATHPH010000141.1:0-4581 GCA_035484095.1 Cytophagaceae bacterium
CATGAATGACTTCAATGTCACTCCCTCTATAGGTTGGAGACTGGCAGCATTTACTAACTTTAGTGTTACTTTCTGTGCCTGACTGCTAAAATTCACAAGAAATAGCAACAAGGTTAAAATAAAAATACTTTTTCTCATAGCGCTTTTTTTCATAACATAATGGAATACAATCAAAACCTATTCTATCAACCCTGGTCTTCTACTTTTAGTTCTCTCGATGGACTTTTCCATTCGCCACTTATTTATTTCTGCCTCATGACCAGACAATAAAACGTCGGGCACTTTCCAGCCTTTATATTCAGCGGGTCTGGTATATACCGGAGGGGCAAGCAAATTATCCTGAAAAGAATCTGTCAAGGCAGAAGTTTCGTCCGACAATACTCCCGGAATAAGTCGGATGATAGCATCCGACACTACAGCAGCGGCAAGTTCTCCACCCGAAAGTACATAATCACCGATGCTTATTTCCTGCGAAACAAAGTGTTCTCTGACGCGCTCGTCTACTCCTTTATAATGGCCACAGAGAATAATAATATTCTCCTTTAACGAAAGCTGGTTCGCCATTTTCTGACCAAAGTTTTCGCCGTCCGGTGTCATATACAGCACTGCATCATACGTTCGATCGCTTTTCAGTGCACTGATACAACGGTCGATTGGTTCTATCATCATAACCATTCCGGCTCCACCTCCAAAAGCATAATCGTCCGTCTGACGTTGCTTATGTGTAGAATAATCCCGAATATCATGTACGTATACTTCTACCAATTGTTTATCCATAGCTCTTTTTAAAATAGAATGAGCAAAGAAACTATCCAATAACTTTGGCAGGCAGGTAATAATATCTATACGCATAGTTGCATGGATTTGATTGTCGGAAGAAATATAAATTCATTATATAGAACCTAAAAGTATACTTTACATACCAGTAATGCACTAAAAGCATTATATTAAAGGTATATTTCTAACAAGCCTTCCGGTATCTCAATATGTATAATTTTTTTTCTTTTCTCCAATTTAGTAATCAGCTCTTCGCTGGCGGGAATAAGAATTTCCTTTTCCTTATAATCCATTGCCAATACGTCTTGTCCCGGTAATTTATAAACGTCTGTTATTTTCCCGAGCAACCCAAGTGTTTTGTCCGACACCGTATAACCAACAAGTTCCGAATAAGAAAAAACAGTATCGTCTTTTTCGGGCAAGAGTGAATTTGGAAGAAAAATTTCTTTATCAAAAAGGGTTTCTGCCGCATTCAGATCTTTTATCCCTTCTATCGAAAAAATGGCTTTTTTGCCATTCAAGGAAACTTTATCTATAAAAAAAGGAATCAGTTTGTTGTTAATATTAACAAAAACTGATTCCAATTTCGAAAAATCTATAGGAAACTCTGCCTCTAAAGAAGCTTTAAGATCCCCTTTTAAGCCATGTGCTTTATTTATTTTCCCAAGTTTAAAACAAGAGTCAAAATTCATAGCGTCATGCCCGATTAATAAATTAAGCGTTTGGCTCTTCTGATGGAGCTGCTTCTGTGGCAGGAGTTGCCTCTGCGACAGGCTCTACGAAAACTGCGGCTGCTTTTTTAACCTTAATTGCTTCCGCTCTCTTTTTATTTACTTCAGACTCTGCCACTAACTGCGCTTTTTTGTTCGCAGATTTTGCATTCAAGAGATCTGCCACTTTTTTCTCAGCTGCTGCTTGTTTCTGTGTTTTCCAATCAGCAAGTTTTTTGTCTGCTGCTTCTTGTGTAATGGCACCCTTTAAAACACCTACTTGCAAGTGTTTTTTCAACATAATACCTTTATCAGAAAGGATTGTTTTAGTTGTGTCTGTTGCCTGAGCACCTTTCATAATCCAGTCAAACGCCTTCTCTTCGTTTAGTACGATTGTGGCTGGATGTGTTTGAGGGTTATAAGAACCCAATTTCTCAATAAATTTTCCGTCACGCGGAGATCTTGAGTCGGCTACTACAATATCGAATATTGGTAGTTTTTTTCTGCCTCTTTTTGCTAATCTGATTTTAACTGACATATACTTTTTTTGTTAAGCGATGGAACCCGTCCATCTGTAAATAGTTGGCAAAGGTAAGGAATTTTGGTTAATTCGCAATAGATTAAATTGATAAAATTCAAAGGCAAGCCGGGATCTCTTTCCCTTTGTAATATACTTGTTATTAATAATTTATGTAAAAAATGACAATTCTTGTTTTATTTTATCGATGCATCCGATTTATAAAATGATTCCACTATGAAACTTTGCTTTGCTACCAATAATAAAGGTAAATTACAGGAAATCAAGGCACTTCTTGCCGATACCATAGAGCTTGTAAGTCTTCAGGAAATAGGTTGTTACGAAGAACTACCCGAAACAAAAGACACACTGGAAGGTAATTCCCTGCAAAAAGCGGCCTACATCTGGGAACATTTCGGCATTAATTGTTTCGCAGACGACAGTGGATTGGAAGTTGAGGTGTTGAATGGCGCACCTGGTGTATATTCAGCCCGATATGCGGGTCCCGCTTGTAAGGCTGAAGACAATATGGATTTACTGTTAAAAAACCTTCTTGGTTATACAAATAGAGCGGCATCTTTTCGAACCTGTATTACACTAATGCTGGAGGGACAAACCTTCCAGTTTGAGGGGAAAGTAAAGGGTGAAATTCTTTACGCCAGACAAGGCGCAAAAGGATTTGGATACGATCCGATATTTAGGCCCGAGGGGTTTGAACAATCTTTTGCAGAAATGACCTTGGAAGAAAAAAACAAAATAAGTCATCGGGCCAAAGCGGTAACGTTACTTACTGAATTTCTTCATAAAAGAGTTGATCGCCTATGAACAAACAACCTTATGTCATTGGTATATGCGGTGGCAGCAGTTCAGGGAAAACACTTTTTATTTCCCGATTAAAAGAACTTTTTTCTAAAGAACAGGTATGCGTAATTTCTCAAGATGAATATTACAAAGAAAAAAAAGTCCAAGTAGTGGATGAAAAGGGGATAGAAAATTTTGATCTGCCTACCGCCATTGATGCTGATACCTTCCAGACCGATTTACAAAAATTAATGAAAGGCGAAACAGTGTATAAACTGGAATATACCTTCAACAATCCGTTGCTTGTTCCAAAAATGCTTGAATACAAACCTGCACCCGTGCTAATTGTGGAAGGCATTTTTATTTTTCATTACGAAAAAATTTATTCTCTTATTGATTTTTCTATTTTCATTCACACAAAAAAAGACCTAAAACTTGATCGACGCATTAAAAGAGATGCGGTGGAAAGAGGATATGACTTGGAACATGTTCTGTATACGCAAAAAAATCATGTGCAACCGGCTTACCAAAAATTCATCAAACCTTTTCGACACGAAGCAGACATCGTAATTCCAAACAATGAAAGAGGCTTTGACAAGGCATTGGAACTTGTGGCTATCCTTATAAAGAGTAAATTTTAACAGCTTTTGAAATGGTATAGTCTTAAAAAAAACTTTAAGACTATACCATTTCAAAAGAGGCTATTACGATTTCTTTTAATTCGTAAACTTGGATTTAAATACAGCCTGAATGCCTAATCCTAAGACTTGTTTAAACTGAATGGCCGGACCGTATGCATGTGGATTGGTAGGGTCGTTCGCGTATTTTGTTCTTAATACATGGATATCATCGTCATAAATTAAAGAAGTTGTAATGTTGGCGGTAATATATTTGGTAACTTTCATCACCAGGGAAAAATCCCACATAACGTCTACGTTTTTGTAAAATACATAATGCTCACTTTCTAAAATATTGGTTGTGGGGTCAATGTTATATTTTTCTCTGATAAATGCCCAAAATAAATTCACTTTGGTCTTTAAAGAAATATTTTTTGCAACATCTTTCTTCAAATTTATATCCAACATAGCACCAGGTTCAAAAAGAAAATTACTCCCGGCTACCCTCTTACCTGAATTCTTATCAATGTATTCCGGTCTAACGCCAAAATTTCCTTTGTCGGCAAAAGCTTGATAACCTACTACGGTTGTTTTCATTGTAACAGGAGAAAAGTCAATTGCCAATCCATCAAAAGGTGTATACTCCAACCCTAACGCTAACGTGCTATATGCACGGGAAAGAAATTTAGATACCAACACTGCAGAATCTATTTTCGGATTAGCATTGCTCTGCACATAGTTATACCCATTCGCAAACTGAGAAAGAAAATCAAGGTAAATGGTATACCTGAATTTCTTAGATTTTTCATGCGATAATTTACTCATATAATATAACCGGTCATCTGTTTTCCGCCATCCTTTTTGAGCAAGGTCGGCCTGACCAAAAGACATTGTTAATGAGTTGCTATAAACTAAGGTTCCTTTTTCATAATTAATAAAAGAGGTAGACAACACATTGTAAGCAATGGCATTCTGCCCTCCTGCGTTCCAGTTAGTAAGACTGGTTTGAGAAAGATTAATGGCCATTGTCGTTCCCTTATGCCAATAGCTGGTATCTTTTTTTACAGCAGTAGAATCTTGTCCAAATATTATAGTAGAAAACAGAAGGGAAATGGCGAAAGTAATTATTATTTTTTTCATGTTTGATTATTAAAATTTG
>DATHPH010000142.1:0-4029 GCA_035484095.1 Cytophagaceae bacterium
AAATCGGACCGTTGAAAGGAATGTCAGATACTGCCATAGCAGCAGAGGCAGCGAAAGCGGCCAATGCATCAGGAAGCACCTTCATGTCTCCTGACATCATCATAATGTTGACTTGGGTATCGGCATGGTAATCATCCGGGAATAATGGACGCATGGCACGGTCTACCAGTCTAGAGATGAGTACTTCGTAATCGGATAATTTACCTTCTCTACGAAGGAAACCACCTGGAATACGTCCTGTGGCTGCAAATTTTTCCTGGTAGTCTACTGACAAAGGCATAAAATCTACCCCTGGTTTCGCTTCGGCAGCTGATACCACCGTAGCCAGCAACATGGTATCACCCATTCTTACCACCGCAGATCCATCGGCTTGCTTCGCCAATTTACCGGTTTCAATTGTAATTTCTCTGCCGTCGTCTAGGGTGATTTTTTTTATTATTATTTTAGGAAGCATTGTTTATTTCGTTAAATAAAATTATAAAAGTTGTAAAACTCTGGGAGTTTCTGTGCAATGAAATTAACCAAAAGAGGGAATTCTTTTGAATCCCCTCTTTTGGTAGTATTATTTCAAAGTGATTATTTTCTAAGGTTGTTGTCTGCTAAGGCAGCTCTGTACCTGGTAATATCAATCTTGTGAAGGTAATCCAATAACCTTTTTCTTTTACCTACCAGTTTTAGAAGACCTAAACGGGTAGAGAAATCTTTTGGATGCGTTTTTAGATGTTCTGTTAATTCGTTTACTCTGAATGTAAAAAGCGCTATTTGAGACTCTGGAGATCCCGTGTCTTTAGTAGTTTTCGCTTTCCCTTGTTTTTTAAAAATTTCCGCTTTTGTTTCTTTGGTCAAATACATCTTAGTATATCAGCTTTTTAGTTTTTACACGTATAATAAGTTGCAAAATTAAGATTTTTTTTCATTTTATGCAAATATAGAACCTTTATATCTTTAGTAATTATGTAATTAGTTGATTTTTAGTTCTTTTATTTGTTTTCTCTTTGAAAAACTTAATAAGTTTTCCCCAAAATACAAGGTAAATGTCGGTATCAAAGACCTTTGAATCGTTTCGGGCTTGCCGAAGGAAGAATAACCCAAAAGGGAGCAGCACTAATAGTGGTGACCAAATCGCAAGATAAACAGAGCTGTTTTCTGTTTCTTTCACCCATTTCTCGCTTGTCATGGTAATGATATAAAATATTACAAAAAATATGATACAAATAATCATAGGCACCCCAAGACCTCCTTTTTTAATTATTGCTCCCAGCGGTGCGCCAATCATAAAAAATAATATGCAAACAATCGCTTGAGTAAACTTTTGCTGCAATGCGATCATAAATACTTTTTTCTCACGCTTTATCCAAGCAATTCTATCGTTTTGGCTACTCGTATACGCTTTAATGGTTCTAGCTTGATTGGCTGCTTTGTTTAAGATACTAAGCTTAATTGGAGAGGAGGAATTTGCCTTAAACAAGCTGTCAATATTAAATGAATCGGATGGGACGGATATTACTTTTTTAGCAATGAACTCTTTTGTGTTTGCAAAAAAGTAGAGCGATTTATACCCAACTTTGGAAGTAGTAGTCACAGAATCAACCAAGGTCTTCATAGAATCTATGTCTTTATCCAGTTCTGTTATATTCCGCATAATTCTATTGTTTCTGAAAAGACCTTCCTCTGTCTTTTTTAAGTCGAAGGAAGTAAGATTGAAACAGATTTTACTTTTTAAGAAATTTGAACGAACAAATTTTCTCGGATGAAGTGTATTGCTTGTTTGGTCAATTTGTTCGCTGTAATCATATCCTTTGAATAGCTCAATGGCAAGGTATTTATTATTGTGAAACGTATACATCTGACCTGAGTCTGCTACGATCACTTGTATGTTTCCCCTGTTTTCTGCATGATTGTATATAATCAATCCTTTGAGTGATTTATCATCGGGGTATTTTTTTGATACTTTAATGCTATAACCCGGAAGCCCATTGTAAAAGGTTCCCTCTTTAATGTCCAACGCAGGTTTTTTGTGTCTTAAATCGTACAATAAACTGTAAGCTTTCAGATTGGCTAAAGGGACAATTTTATCGTTGAACCAGAATACAAACACGGTAAGAAATAAGACCAGTATGAAAACCGGTCGGAAAATTCGTACCAACGAAATCCCTGAACTCTTGATGGCCGTTAGTTCATTGTGTTCGCCCATGTTTCCAAAGGCAATGAGAGAGCCGAGTAAAATAGCCAAAGGAAGGCAGACCGGAAATAAATTGAGACTGAAATAAAAAATGAGTTCCAAAAAAGTTACAAATCCTATATCTTTTCCTACCAATTCATCAATGTATTTAAGAATCGTCTGGACAAGAAAAATAAATATAATCACAGGTAAGGTGATTAAAAATGGTCCTATGTATGATTCTAATACAAGTCTGTCTAATTTTTTCATAGCGCAGGTACTATTGATTAACGGATCTTCCTAAGTCTTGAAGTTTATCTGATTCAATAATATGAATACCTGTTTCATTTCCATCCGCAAGTGCTAACATGGCATTGGCAACAGTAATAGAATCGATCGCTTTGTATCTTTTTAGCGCTCCAAAAAGGAATACCGATATTGCTTCGCCAAAAAATGTACCAATTTTTTCACCTAGTCGGAATTCGCTTCTATTCCCCAGAAGAAGAGAGGGACGACAAATAAAAATACTTTCAAAAGGATATGTTTTAATCGCTTCTTCGGTTTCGCCTTTTACTCTGTTGTAAAAAAATGTTGAATTTTTATCGGCCCCAATGGCCGTAATAAGGAGGAATTTTTTATATTTTTTGTCCGCACAGACTTTGGCAAGTTTTGAAGGATATTCCCAATCTACTTTCTTAAAAGCCGCCTGGGATTTGGCTTTTTTTATAGTTGTACCCAAACAACAAAAGATTTCATCCGCTTGAGGGATATTCTGATAATCTTGTTCGTTTTCGTAATCAAAAAGTAGTTGAGTCAGCTTGGCGTCTTTTATTGCCAGTTCTTTTCTTACTAAAATAAATACCTTGCTATACTCTTTTCTTTTCAGCATTGCAAAGAGTAAGCTTTTTCCGCAAAGCCCCGATGCGCCGGCTATAAGTGCAGTCTTCATAAATTATGCACCAATAGTGTCCTTGAGATCGTTGATTAGATTTTTCCATAATTCGGCAGCATCCTGCTCGGATTCTTCCATATAAGAATCAGTTATCTTGAGGAAGCTTGTTTGGGTCAGTTCGTTTACTTCAATTTTAAATTCTATAAAAGCCGGATCATTGCTGTCGCCCCCTTCTTTGGGAGAGAGGAAATCATACCGGATTAGTTGATTCACTTTCTGCATGGATATTTTTGCAAAATGATCATCTCCTTCCCACTTAAAATTAATAGTACCTGCTTTGTCTTCTATTACATCATCCGCAAACCATTGCTTCAGACTGTTGGGAACAGTAAGATAAGAATAAAGCAAGGAAGCCGGAGTGTTTATTTCAAATTCATACGTTAATTTCTTTCTACTCATGTCAAATTGTTAATACAGCTCGTGAAGTTATTCAATTTCTGATATTTATCACAATAAAGAAAAAACTTTTACAAGTATATGTTTTATTTCAAAAACAATATTGCTAGATTTGCACTCCTTAAAATTGAAGGCGGGGTAGCTCAGTTGGTTAGAGCACAGGATTCATAACCCTGAGGTCGGCAGTTCGACCCTGCTCCCCGCTACCTGAAATGTGTAAAGCCCTTTGCCGACATCGTCTGCAAAGGGCTTCTTTTTACGGTCTGTTTTTTTACCTTTTTAACTTTATAAATTCATTTTATAAAGTTTTAACTTCTTCCGGTAATGTATTACTCTTCCGGTAATGTATTACAAGGTATTCAGCACCACTGAAAGAACACAACACAACTTAAATAAATTGCTTTTTGAGTTTTTTTAATAAATTTTTTCGATGTGTAGAAACTGTATTTGGACTAATAAACAACTTTTCAGCAATCGTCTTGGTCGAATATCCTTCTGTAACCATTTTCATAATTTCTTT
>DATHPH010000143.1:0-1842 GCA_035484095.1 Cytophagaceae bacterium
TGTTTTGCAATACTATTAAAATTGTGATGAATACCATATTCTTTATAGATCACAACCAATGTTCGTGCAGCTATAATATCACTGTTTAAAATTTTTTGAAACTCATCGGTTACATTGGCTAATTCATCAAAAAGAACATCGTGTTCTTTTTGCTTAGTAAGTAAATATTCTTGATATGATAAATATTGTGTTATTCCAATAATGCATAAAAAAATGACAAAACTAATTAAAAGTGAAACACAAGAATTGACTTTATGAAAAAAGGAAATCATATAGAATTTTGTTAATGTAAATGGGGTTGATTATTATAAACTAAATTAGTTACAAACTAAGATAGATTTAATGTATGGAAAAGCCAAAAAAATCATGGTAAAGCCATTCATAGACAACGTAAATAGCAAGATGTTCGTTTTTGTGAATGGTTCAGACCATCGTAAACTAAATTAGTTACAAACACATACACTTGGATTTCCAGCAATCACGTGAGACAAACAAACCGTCATTGCGAACAATGGAAGCGCCAGCGACCTTTGTAAAGCAATCCCTCGCCAGTGGTCAGAGTAGCTAAAAATGCACTCTTCCCTATCAACAAACTACTTTATCATACTGTGCATACATTTGGATTTCCATGAATAACACGGAACAAACAAACCGTCATTGCGAACAATGGAAGCGTCAGCGACCTTTGTGAAGCAATCCCTCGCCGGTGGCCAAAATAGCTAAAATGCACTCTTACTAATCAACAAACTACTTCGTCATCCTGTGGCATACACTTGAATTTCCAGCAATGACAAGATGATGATTACTAACTTTCCAAAATCTGATCGTACAAATCTTTCCATTCAACATTTATACGATTCACTAAGTCCTCCTTTTTCTTTCTTGATCCCGCCTTAAGTTGCTTTTCTCTTTCAATAGCCTCTTCAATCAAATTAAAAGATTCGAAATAAACCAATTTCTCTAAATTGTATTTACACGAAAAACTCTTTTTATGAATTTTACTTTTGTGCTGATCTATCCTTGTTATTAAATCGGACGTCACTCCTACATACAATGTAGTATTGTTTTGATTGGTGATAATATAAATGTACCCTCCCTTTGTCATCTGCAAAAAATTAAAAATGCACCCAAAGATATAATAATTGAGTTGGATTAAAAACTGACACTGGCCACTGGCCAGGGATTGCTTCGTCACCAATCCGCCGGTGGCGGAAAGGCTCCTCGCAATGACGGATTTCTTTCTTAAGTCGGCTTAGCCTTCTGTTCCTTTTTTGTTTCCGTCAGCAAATTAAAGACCACTATTATAAATAATAATTACCAAGAGTCAGGACATTTATGCATGAAAAATAACTTATCCCCCAACTTTTCCGATTGATCCGTGGTTTATCGACCTAATAAAAAAAGGTTTGCGAATTTTAAATTCACAAACCTTTCATTTTCTGAGCCCCCTGTCGGAATCGAACCAACGACCTACTGATTACAAGTCAGTTGCTCTACCTGCTGAGCTAAGGAGGCTTCAAATTAAAAAACAACCGATTTTCTAAAATGAGAGTGCAAATATAGGGAGCTATCCTATAAATACAAATTTTTAGGATAGTTTTTTATTAACCTTTCAAAATTTTCAGCTCCTTATTGAGTTCTTTTAGCTCTGATTCAAGCTTCTCTATATTTTCCTGAATTTCTTGCTTCATCTTTTCTGCCCCTTTCGACCTTCCAAAAAACTCAATATTGGTTTTATAACGCTCAATTTCTGTTTTAATCCCAACCACTTTCTTCTGAAGCGTTTGCTCCTTTTTCTTCAGCTGCTCTGCGCCATCGGAAGTTGCTTTCAAGGAAGTCACT
>DATHPH010000144.1:0-4011 GCA_035484095.1 Cytophagaceae bacterium
ATCGGCACTCAGTGTAGGCGAAAACTCTGCATAATCAAGTGTATTGACAGGAGCTCCAATGCTTTGAAGTTTTGTAATATTTTGTTTTGCCGCTTCAGGAGCTTGTGCCAAGACAAAAAACGGACAAAATAGAAATAACAACTGCCAATAATTTCTTCGCATATTAAAATACCTTTTAAACGATGAGTCTGTCCAACATCCTTCGTGTTAGAAAATAACCAAGAAAGCCACATCCAATGCCAAAAAAGGAAAGTAATAAGGCATATCCGGGATTTGATTGAACAAAATTAAACGTGAATTGAATATTCAATAAATAAGTAGCCAAGGATATTCCCAACATTTCAAACATAAACCAATTCAACACCAGCAATGTCCCCCATTTTAAGCCTTTTTGTCCCTTTACTTTTGCGTAGGCAACGATTCTTTTTACTAAGAAAAATAAAATAATTAAATCTAACATATCTCTATTTACAAAATTATTTAATACCGTGCATCCATTTATTCAATATTGGAATTAAGAAGAATAACCCTATACCTGTTCCAATAGAAATATAAGCAATATATTCAAAGACATTCGTATAAACCAATAAAGATTGCGTTGGGTCGGGTTGTACTCCGTTCTCCGATGGTAAAGAAGTTATCTTTGTAATTTCTGCGCCTATCAGTCCTGCAAAAGAAGAAGACAACAACCAAATACCCATCACGACCGCTACAATTTTAACCGGAGACAATTTGGTGACCAGAGAAAGTCCGATTGGTGACAGACACAGTTCTCCAGTCGTATGGAGTAAATACGCAAATACTAAAAATAAAAGGGGAACCATTCCAGCTGTATTGGCAAACTTTGAACCTATTACTAAAATAAAAAAACCCAATCCCAATTGGATTAGTGCAATAGAGAATTTAAAAGGGATAGAAAGGTTCTTGAATTTTTCCCAAAGTATCGAAAACAAAGGCGCAAGTAATATAATGAAAAAAGGATTTACTCCTTGAAATTGACTCGTTTTCACTTCAAGTCCAATAGATTCAATTGTCTTATTGACATTTCTATCTGTAAAAAGAGTTATTGCACTCCCCGCAAGCTCAAAGAAAGTCCAGAACATTGTAGTAAATAAAAATAATATCAATACTACAAATAATTTTTCTCTCTGTACTTTTTCTTCTTTTAAGGCAACAAATAACAAATACAGAAGCATGGATATTCCACTAACGTATAATAAATATTTTGATGTTTGATTTTGATTGACCAGTAATGCAAAAATCGGAACAGAAAACAGCGCAAGTACATATACGATTTGTTTCAGCTTTATCCCGACAAAAAAATCAGAATGCAACTTTTCTTTTACAGGAGGTAATCCATATTCCAAATACACCTTGTTTCTATTTCCCAAATAAAAAATTACCAATCCAAGTAACATCCCAATACCGGCAATCCCAAAGCCATAATGCCATCCATAGATCTCACCTATTGTACCACAGGTCAATGGGGTAAGAAATGCTCCTGTATTAATACCCATATAAAAAAGAGTAAATGCACTATCTCTCTTAGGATCTCCTTCGGCATAAAATTTTCCTACCATGGTAGAAATATTAGGTTTGAAAAATCCATTTCCTACAATTAAAAATCCTAATGCAGCAAAAAAGATCAAATCATATTCAAAAGCCATTGCAAAATGTCCGATCGCCATAAAGATCGCTCCTATCATAATGGCCATTCTGGCTCCCAATAATTTTTCAGCTAAGTACCCTCCCAACACAGGCGTTGCATATACCAATGCCACGTATGCCCCGTATATTCCTCCGGCTTTTTCATCGCTGTACATCAATGACTTTGTCATATAAAGTACCAATAGAGCACGCATCCCATAATAACTAAAGCGTTCCCACAACTCAACAAAAAACAGGTAAAATAAGGCCTTGGGGTGATGTTTCCTCTGTGTAAAAATCACAAACGATATCCATATTACTACGAATACCCAAGCGATCATCATGGTAATTAAAGGATGCATAATAGATAAATTGGTTTATGGTAACATTTATTACATAGAACAATTTTAAGGTATTTGTACTTAATAAAGAAATATTCATTTATTTTATGTACATTTGCGGCTTATTATATATTAAAAATCAGGTCGATACATTCTGACCAAAATAAAAAATCCATTAATGAATACAATTAAATTTAGTGAACTAGCTCTGTCTAACGAGCTACAGGAAGCCATTGCCGAGATGGGATTTGAGAACGCGACGCCTATACAGTCGCAGGCGATTCCACACATACTTGAGGGACGTGATATAATTGGGCAGGCACAAACAGGATCAGGTAAAACTGCTGCCTTCGGAGTGCCTCTGATAGACCGCATCGATCCACGTGACAAAGGTATACAAGCACTTATTATGTGCCCTACCAGAGAGTTGGCCGTACAGGTAGCCAATGAAATTAAAAAACTTGTAAAATATAAAAAAGGAATTAACTGCCTTGCTGTATACGGTGGTGAATCAATAGAAAGACAAATTTCTGCGCTTAAAAGAGGTGTACAAATCATTATCGGTACCCCAGGTCGTATACTGGATCACATGGACAGAAGAACGATTTCCTTTGAAAATGTGAAGATGGTGGTATTGGACGAAGCCGATGAAATGTTGAACATGGGTTTCCGTGAAGACATCGAATCTATTTTGTCTGATATGCCAAAAGAAAAACAAACTATTTTCTTTTCGGCCACCATGCCAAAGCCTATTTTGGAAATGACGAAACGGTATCAAAAAGATCCCGTAATAGTAAAAGTTACTTCCACCGAACTTACAAATACCCTTATCGAACAGGAATACTTTGACGTAAAAAACGACTTCAAAGTAACCATGATGACCAACCTTATTGAGGCGCATAATTTACAATTGATGCTGGTTTTCTGTAATACTAAAAGAGGTGTAGACGAAGTTGTAGAAGAATTAAACCTTCAGGGTTACAAAGCGGAAGCGCTTCACGGGGATCTTAAACAGACTCAACGTAACAACGTCATGGGGAAATTCAGAAAAGGTCTTGTCAATATATTAGTTGCCACTGACGTAGCGGCTCGTGGTATTGATGTAGACAATGTGGATGCCGTCTTTAATTACGATGTTCCATTAGATGTTGAATACTATGTACACAGAATCGGGCGTACAGGAAGAGCTGGTAAATCAGGAAAGTCTTTCACCTTTGTAACAGGAAGAAGAGAGTATATGCGAATCCAAGACATTGAGCGCTATGCCAAAATTAAAATTGCAAAAGGCAATGCTCCTTCCAGCAAACAATTGTTTGAACTGAAACAAAACAAGTTAAGTACGCAGCTGCAACAGTTGATTGATACCAGTGATCTCTCCGGGTATCATAAAATGATTCATAATTACGTAGAACAGGGAATAACATTAGAAAATATTGCTGCTGCCCTTTTAAGACTGACCATTGGAGAAGCTAAAAAAGAGGTAAAACATGCCGAGCGTGAAGAGCGTTCTGACCGATACGGTAATGGAAATGAGCGTAGAGAAAGAACCACTCGCAACGATTCCGGTGAAAGAGGTGAAAGAAGAGAAAGACGCGAACGTACTTCTGACAGCTCTTCTGAAAGAAGACCAATTCGTCGTAAACAAGAAGGCATGGTAAGGTTATTTGTCAACGTAGGTAAAATGGACCGTGTGAGTGCCGGTGATTTAGTAGGTGCTTTTACAGGGGAAGCTAAAATAGACAGCAACCAAATAGGTATGATCGAAATTTTTGATAAGTATTCTTTTGTGGAAGTATCGGATCATAGTGTAAACGACATTATGGATGGTATGATCAATAGCCGCATCAAAGGAAGAAAAGTAAATATTGAGATTGCAAATCCGAAAGATTAATTTTTATCAAATACTTTATAGTCACTAAAAAGGGCTTGTGAAAATCACAAGCCCTTTTTCTATGTCTGTTATGAAGAACTGATTACTCTTCCAAAATCATAATCTCAGTTCTTCTATTAAGTTGTTTGTTCT
>DATHPH010000145.1:0-2008 GCA_035484095.1 Cytophagaceae bacterium
CTGAAGAAGCACTCGAAAAATATCTACGTACGTATTTCAGAGACATTAAGCTGAGTGAATTAGTAAAACCTTGTCTGATTGCAGCCTATGAAATTGAAAAACGCCATCCGTTTTTTTTCTCCCGAGACGATGCGAGAGCAACTCCAGAAAAAGATTTTTATATTCGCGATGTAGCACGCGCGACCTCTGCAGCACCAATATATTTTAAAGCATCACAGATAGCATCCATGACGGGCAATTTATATTCCTTTGTAGACGGTGGATTGTTTGCCAATAATCCTTCTATGTGTGGTCTGACCGATGTTCTAAAATTATATAAGAATGGGTTAGAACCCATACAGATAAAAGATACCATAATTCTTTCCCTTGGTACAGGAATAAAGCGAGTGCCTATAGAATATAAAAATGCAAAAGAATTCGGGGCGTTGGGTTGGATAAAACCTATTCTTCATATCTTATCTTCTGGAAATAATGAAACAGTCGATTATCAAGTAGCACAATTGTATAAAAATGCAGGCGTAGAAGATCAGTATTTACGACTATCTCCTGTACTTGCCTCTGCCAGTTCTGATCTAGACGATGCAAGTCCCGAAAATTTAGAATCTCTGAAAATGGCCGGAGAACAATGTGCTGAAGTTTATTCAAAACAAATAGAAGCTATTGTTTATAAAATTATTGCAAAGGAGTAATGTATTTCCAGGTAGTTTTATTTTATCTTTGAAAGATAGTACCTTCATTAATTAACCATTTTCATTATGGAATTAAATATTCCCTTATTAGCCAAAATTTGTGAAATGCCAGGAACGTCAGGGTTTGAGCAGCGCATTAGAAATTTTGTTTTAGAACAGGTGCGCCCCCTTGTTGACAGTGTGGAAGTAGATAATATGGGCAATGTTATTACTTTGAAAAGAGCGAAAAACAATTCATCCGGCAAGAGAGTAATGATTGCAGCGCACATGGATGAAATTGGGTTCATTGTGACACATATTGATGAACAAGGCTTTCTTCGTTTTCACACCTTGGGTGGTTTTGATCCGAAAACATTAACAGCTCAACGCGTGGTCGTACACGGAAAAAAAGATTTGATAGGTGTGATGGGAAGCAAACCTATTCATGTAATGAGTGCCGAAGAAAAAAATAAGCCAGCTAAAACAGAAGAGTATTTTATTGACCTTGGAATGACAAGAGAAGAGGTAGAAAAATTTGTATTTGTCGGTGCACCGGTTACACGCGAAAGATCTTTGATTGAAATGGGGGAATGTGTTAACTGTAAATCGATAGATAATAGAGTTTCTGTATATATACTAATTGAAACCTTGAAGTTGCTCAGTGATTTTCCATACGATGTATATGGAGTTTTTACTGTCCAGGAGGAAGTGGGTTTGAGAGGTGCAAACGTTGCAGCACATCATATTAATCCAGATTTTGGGTTTGGTTTGGATACTACAATTGCTTACGATGTACCAGGTGCAAGAGCGTATGAAAAAATTACGGAATTGGGTAAAGGTACCGCCATTAAAATTATGGATTCTTCTGCTATTGCAGATTACAGAATGGTTGCTTTTCTGAAAAAAATAGCCGATGATTTCCAAATAAAATGGCAGTCAGAAATTTTAACTGCCGGTGGCACAGATACAGCTTCGCTGCAACGTATGGGGAAAAACGGTTCTATTGCCGGTGCCATTTCTATTCCAACAAGACATATTCATCAAGTAATAGAAATGGCTCATAAGGAGGATATTAAATCATCTATTCTTTTGTTGAAGGCAGCCATTGAAAATTTAGACCAATACGATTGGTCTTTTGGTGAATAAAATAGAAAATTTAGCTATTTAATTTTTTAGCTATTGTGTAATTGTAAAAATGCGAAAACCTTAAATAAAGATTACATAAGCATAAAATAGTAGGAACTAAGCGTAATAATCGGGATGTTTAAACTAGTCTCTTTTATCAATGAATAAATTTAAATAGCTTAAAAGATATTGATTTTCTTTTTTTTTTGTTGTTT
>DATHPH010000146.1:0-3389 GCA_035484095.1 Cytophagaceae bacterium
TCGAACCAGGACCTTTGATCCTGCCTATGCTTTTGATTATTACGTTCCCAATACCAATATGACAATGGAATCATCTAAGTTTAATATTTCTGAAATTGTATTGGACACAAGATGGGGGAAGGACGAATTTAAATTTATAGAAGGGAATAATCGGTACAGTATCGGTGCAAAAAAATGGCCAATCTTTAATATGCAAAATGTAATAGGGCTCAAAGATGTTTTCAATAGCCATTTTAATTATTATAAATTTAATTTTACGATGTCCCACAATTTTGCGATGGGTATACTGGGCAGAACTTTCTATGATATTCGTGCCGGTAAAATATTCGGAACGGTTCCTTATCCGATTCTTGAAACACACATGGGTAATCAATCTGATTTTTATTCCAATGCGGCGTTCAACCTCATGAATTATTTTGAATTTATCAGTGATACATACGCAACATTGAGATTTAGGCACTATTTCGGTGGTTTATTTTTTAATCGAATTCCGGTAATAGAAAAATTGAAATGGGGATTTTTTGTAACCTCTAATGTGGCCTTTGGCTCCATGAGTAAAAAAAACTACGATCTTATTCCTAAAACGGATGCGGTGGGCGATAATTTAAGGACGTTTTACACCCTTAACGGAAAACCTTATTGGGAGGTGGGTTATGGTATTGATAATATTTTTAAAATGTTTCGGGTAGATTTTGTACACCGGTTAACCTATTTGGATCATCCGAATTTAAGAAGGTTTGGTGTTAAATTTTCCTTTCAGCTTTCGTTATAAATCAACCAGCTTTGATAAACTTCACTGTTAAAGCCCTGTCGATATCAATTCAGAAAAAAGAGACTAATGCTTCAGAGTCGGTTGCTATTGGATACTCTCTAATAGCTTTATTTATAAAATGAAGTTTACCGATATTAAAATTGGTAGGATGAAACCAATCCCCAAGTAACAATTAACGTGATGATCCTAATATATATCAGTTATAAAAGCTATAATATCCTACTGAATATTTTGACTCATTGTCAAAAAGTGATTGGACTTTCCTCTGAATGTTGAATTGTATCAGGAAAGAATTTCTTTTATTTTTCTCGCCGATTTTTCCCAACTTAATTCTTGTATTTCTTTAAGTTGAGCATTTGAAATTATGTTACGAAGTTCATGGTTTTCTATGAGAGAAATAATATGCTGTGCAAATCCTGTAACATCATTAAAAGTTGCTTTTAGAGCACTGGTAAGAATTTCAGCAATACCTGATTGATTGGAAATTACACATGGAATGCCGGCTGCCGCCGCCTCTAATGCTGACAAACCAAAAGGTTCCGATTCGGAAGGCATGCAAAAAATATCAGTCATTGTCAGTAAATTATTTTTTTCCTCTCCATTCAGATAGCCTACTAAATTTATTCGTTCCATCGCGATGGAATTTTCAATTCTAGCTTCAACTTCCGTACGCAACTCACCATCTCCTGCAATGACAAATTGTACAAAAGGGTATTGTTGAAAAACGATTTCGGCTATGCTGATAAAATTATCTATTCCCTTTTGACGAGTAAGACGACCCATAAAAAGAATAGTCATTTCTGTAGACTCTTTCTTCTCTTTTTTGATTTCAATAGATTGATAAGAATTATATACAACGTGAATTTTATCAGGATATATTTCGTAATTTTTTTTAATAAGGTTTTTGGTATACTCGCTAACAGTAATCACTGCATCGGCGTAGTCCATGGCTTTTCGTTCCAGGTAATAAATGTTTGTATTTCTATTATCTGGTTTACGGTCTGTTTCTAGCGAATGAAGGTGCAAGACAAGTCTTTTGCCGGTAATAAGTTTTAAGCTAATTCCGGCTTGAAAGGTTGTCCAATCGTGACAATAAATAACATCAAATACAAGCGTTTGAGCAAGGTCAATAATTTTCTGATTATACAGCGCAACTTCTTCCAAATAAGAAGGAGCAACAGTTTCGATGATTTCTAAAACAGTTTCTTTCGTATTTTTAGATTGGCCATTTTTATAATAATCTGTTCTGTATGGTGAGATTAAGAAATCATAATGTATTGTTTCGTGAGGATTGGAAGGGAATAAAGAGTAGGATACGATTTGTCTGGAAGGGCTTACCGCATTGATGGTAAATACATTTTTAATCGAAGGGAAATTTTCGTTTCCGGATTTAATAAGTTGGACAGGAGCAATGGCGGATAAATGTTTCGCAATTTCGGAGGTAGCAACTCCCATGCCACTGCTCACAAGTGAAGATAAATTTCCTGTAATAATTAAAATAGTAGTTTCGGCCATATAAAAAGTTATTTGCTTGTAAGATAAAAGAATATAGAGTAATAAAAAAATCAAACGAAGAGATACAGTGACACTATTTTTTAGCGATTCGGAAGTATAGATTGTACAAACTTACTTATAGATTTTAATACGGATAAATAATGGCTGACATTGGAAGGTACTTAAAAATAGCTACTTGATACGTTTTTTAATCTAAAACCTTAACTTTTATATGTAGTATTAAATATTGGAATATTTGTTTAACTTGGTGCATAAAATAAATATTCCAATATTAATTAATATAAATATATGAAAACAATTAAAAAGTATTCTTTGATTATTTTGGTAGCCATTGGTTTTGTTGCTTGCGAAGGTAAAGTTGTAGACGACTATGATAACGCAGGTCTAACGGAAAAAGAACAAGCACATACCCGAGCGTTGATTGATAGTTCTCTGGTGAAATTAAGAAACGAGCTTGCTTTAGCAGATTCTATTGCTAACAGTGAAATGAGAAAAGAAATTTCTGCATTAAGAGAAGAAGTGAAATCGTTAAAAGAAAAGAAGTAATTTGAACGAAGAAGGGCATTAGTTTTCTTAATGCCCTTCTTATCTATAAATTGATATTTTTTTTAAAATTTTAGTTCTAACGTAGTACCCGGCTCGTATCCCTCTGGATCATCATCGTCTTTTGTTCCTATCAGTTTTATAGAATTTATTTTATTAGCGGATAATTTGTTGCCAACTGCTTTCCACCCGCGCACTTCAATAAAATCTTCCAGATTAATTATTTCCTGTGTAGTCGTTACGTTTTTTGATTTAGCATAGGCCACTTCAATTTCGGGAGAAGGTTGCGTACTGATAATTTCAAGTTGTGAACCACTCGATTCAGAAATAAATCCGAATTTTTTTCCCTGTGTGTTCGTTTCTAACTTGAAGCGTTTTGCAAAATAACATTTGGAATCCCCATCGAAATAGATTGCGGAGATTGTTTTTTCCGGATTGAATTTTTCAATAAGTAACAAATTGATAACGTCGTACCGGTTTGTAAGTTCAAAATTGGTAAGTTCATAGGTGCCATCTTTATAAATGGCTAAAATAGAATCATCGTTCTTGAAATTACCAA
>DATHPH010000147.1:0-2516 GCA_035484095.1 Cytophagaceae bacterium
CTTCTAATCTACAAAAACTTCTTTGGGTCCAGCGGTCTTTTAGGAAGGGCTGCCCTGCATACTATTAAAGTAATAGGACCTAACGTGGGATTACTAAAAGAACTGATTACAGATAACGATATAGGAATTACCTGTGATCCGGAAAACATTGAAACGATCGCTGAATCGTTAAAAAACATTTACGATATAAAAGTGCCGCACTATTCCTTTCAAAAATTTTACCTGAAATATTCGCCTGAAATGTTCCTTAAAACGCTCTTAAGCTAGATTATGAAAATATTAATGTTGCACAATAAGTACCAGATAATGGGAGGAGAAGATATACAAACGGAAGAGGAAATTACTTTGCTAAAACAAAACGGAATAGAAGTTGATGTGTTTTATGTATCCAACGATTCCGTATACGACATCAACAGTGTTCAGTTGGCCTATGATGCCATCTGGTCGGGAAAATACTACAAACTGCTCCTAGAGAAAATACGAACAGAAAAGTATGATATTGTCCATGTCCAGAACTTCTTTCCATTGTTTTCCCCCAGTATTTTTTATGCGGCCAAGAAAGCAGGTGCTAAAGTGATCATGACAGCTCACAATTATCGTTTGATTTGTCCAAATGCGTTGATGTTCATCAACAATAAAATCTGCAGCGATTGTATTGGTAAAACCATCCCTTATCCAGCACTTTTAAAAAAATGTTACCGCAACAGTTTCTCTGCAACGGCAGTTACCATAGCGATGCTTGGTTTTCACAATCTTATTAATACCTGGAAAAATAAACTGGATGGCATCATTTGCATTTCGGAATTTGTAAGAAACCAATTGATACTCGGAAAATTTGAAGAAAAGCTATTACATGTAAAATACAATTTCGTTTCCAGTGCGATACCTCCCAATTTCGAATCGGGAGACTATTATATTTTTGTAGGGAGAACTTCTGATCAAAAAGGAATTGAATTACTTCTAACGACGTTCCAGTTGTTGCAAAAAAAACTGGTAATTATAGGAGAAGGCCCTTTAGATTCAATGATAAAAGAATTTGCCAAAATAAATTCGAATGTTGAATTTCTTGGTAAGCTACCGCTGGAAGAAACCTATAGAAAAATTGCAACCGCAAAAGCTTTGGTCTTTCCTTCGCAATCCAATGAACCCTTTGGAAGAACGATTACAGAAGCCTTTGCCCATGGAACGCCTGTTATTGGGTCTGCTTTGGGAGGTGTTACAGAATTGGTCAAAGAAGCTGCTAACGGATTTTTGTTTAATCCTTATAAAGAATCCGATCTGATGAACGCAATAAACAAATTTGAGACAATAACTGACGTTGAAACGTTGAGGAAAAATGCTTATGAATCTTATCAGGCCAATTTTACTCCAACGATTAACTATAAACGAATTACAGAAATATATTCTACAATACTGAATAATTAATCACATAATAACTGTCTTTGGAAGGGAACTAATCATCCGTTTTACAAATTATATAAATAATTCACTGCAAAATTCTAATAATAATTTATGAAGGTATTAATGCTACATAATCGTTATAAAACAATGGGAGGAGAAGATGTATCAACAGACGCCGAAACAGCATTATTAAAATCTAATGGAATTGATGTGGAAACGTTTTTCATCAACAACGATATGATAGACCGTGAAAATAAACTTAAGCTTGCCTTAAATACAGTTTGGTCTACTAATTATTATCATACAATTCTAAAAAAACTTCGGGCTGAGAAATACGATATCATGCATGTTCAAAATTTCTTTCCTTTATTCTCCCCTAGTATTTTTTACGCAGCTCAAAAAGCAGGTGTTAAAGTAGTAATGTCCATAAGGAACTATCGCTTAATTTGTCCTAATGGGTTGATGTATGTGAAAGACAATATTTGTTTTGATTGCGTAGGAAAACAAATTCCCTATCCTGGTGTATTAAAAAAATGTTATAGAGATAGTTATGGAACTTCCGGCGTCACAGCAACCATGCTAAGCATACATAATGTATTAAATACCTGGAAAAATAAAATAGATGGTTTTATATGCATAAGTGAATTTGTTAAAGAACAATTAATTTCAGGAGGTTTTGAGGCAAATCAATTGCATGTGAAGTATAACTTTGTTTCTACAGAAATACCAGCCAATGTTGAACCCGAAGATTATTATATTTATGTAGGAAGACTTTCTACGGAGAAAGGAATTGATGTATTACTGAATACTTTTCAGCTGAATAAAAAGAAACTCATTATTATTGGCGACGGCCCATTCAAAAAAGACGTCGAGGTGGTAACCAAGCAAAACGAAAATATATCCTATCTGGGCAAATTACCGCTTAATGAAACCTATAAAAAAATAGCGAATGCAAAAGCACTCATCTTCCCTTCCAAATGGCATGAGCCTTTCGGAAGAACAATAGTAGAATCTTTTGCACATGGCACCCCCGTAATAGGATCCGCACTGGGTGGCATCAAAGAACTCATAAAAAATGGCTCCAATGGATTTCTGTTTGATCCCTATACGAAGGA
>DATHPH010000148.1:0-1671 GCA_035484095.1 Cytophagaceae bacterium
AAAGGAATTTTAAAAAAGCGGTAGACAGAAACCGGATAAAAAGGCAAATGCGTGAGGTCTACCGCCTCAGCAGGGATTTTTACTTTTCTACCGAAAATGACAAAAGCTATTTATTGGCCTTTATTTATACAGCCAAGGAAAAAATACCATATAATGTATTGGAAAAAAAACTAAATTTAACGTTAGAACGTTTAAAAATAAAGAATAATCAAGCTTAAGTTTGGATAAGCAGATTAGAAATAAAAAAATAAAAGGTATTCATAGGATTGTAAGCAACGTATTTGATGTTATTTACAAGACGAGGAAACCTTTGAAACGACAAATAATTTGCAGATGAAAAAATATAAAATAATAATTATAAGTTCAATTTTGGGTCTTTCTACCATCGGTTTGTATTCTTTTACCAAAACCGAAAAATATTTTGAGATAGCCAAGAACCTGGACATTTTCGCTACTTTATTTAAAGAGGTAAACACCTATTATGTAGATGAAATAAATCCTAATAAATTTATGAAAGATGGCATTGATGCCATGCTTGAAAATCTCGATCCGTATACGAATTACATTCCGGAAGACGAAATTGAAGATTACCGTGCCCAGTTGACAGGTCAATATGGTGGAATCGGTGCCGTGATTGGAAACCGCAATGACCGTGCAATTGTTCTGATGCCCTACGAAGGTTTTCCGGCACATAAAGGAGGGCTAATGATTGGCGATGAAATTATGCAGGTGGATGGCATTGACACCAAAGGAAAAAATACTTCTGACATCAGTAAGTTGTTAAAAGGACAGGCAGGTACGATGGTGAAAGTAACCGTAAAGCGTTATGGAGTAACGAATAAATTTGACTTGATACTTACCCGGGAAAAAATAAAAATTGAAAATGTTCCCTATTACGGAATGATTGACGATAAAACCGGTTATTTTAAACTCTCAGAATTTACAAGCAACGCATCCAAGGATGTAAAAAATGCGTTGACACAGTTAAAAAATAAAGGTGCAAAAAGCATCATCTTTGATTTGCGCGACAATCCGGGAGGATTGTTGACGGAGGCTATCAATATTTCGAATATCTTCATTCAAAAAGAAAAACCAATTGTCAGTACCAAAGGAAAAACTTCAGAATGGAATAAAATCTATTATGCCACCGTCAGTCCCATAGATACACTTATTCCTCTTGTTGTGCTTACAAGTGGCAAAAGTGCCTCGGCATCGGAGATTGTTTCTGGGGTAATACAAGATTATGATAGAGGAGTAATCGTTGGGCAGCGTTCCTACGGAAAAGGACTTGTACAGGCTACACGTCCTCTTTCGTATAATTCTCAATTGAAAATTACTACAGCAAAATATTACACTCCCAGTGGCAGGTGTATTCAGGCTATTGACTATACCCATAGAAATGAAGATGGGAATGCAGGAAAAATTCCCGATTCTTTGAGAAATGCTTTTAAAACAAAGAATAAAAGAGTGGTATACGACGGTGGTGGGATCACTCCGGATATTCCTGTTGAAAGGAAAATTGTTCCTCCGATTATCACAAGTTTGTACAACAAAAATTTAATTTTTGATTATGCTACTTTATATGCATCCAATAATAAAACAATTAAACCCCCAAAAGAATTTGTATTCTCTGATGACGATTACGATGCTTTTTTAAAATGGCTAGCGGGA
>DATHPH010000149.1:0-7271 GCA_035484095.1 Cytophagaceae bacterium
CCATAATAGCCATTTCCCAGGTTTACTTTTTAGGAAAGACAATTTTGATCGAATGATAAACAAAATACACAATTGAGTTACAGTTGATTCTATAAACCAACCTGTCTGGAAAGCAGAATCAGATAAATGAAAGTATTTATAAAGAACAAAAAAAGTAATAAAATCAAAAATGGAACTATGTATCCCAAATACAATCATAAAATTTTGTATCAATTTCAGGTTCCACTTTCCAGGACTTTTAAGTTCTTCTTCGTCCACATTATCGGAACCAACGGATAAATAAGGGAAATCCGTGATAAAATTAATGAGCAAAATTTGTTTTGGAAGCAATGGGAAAAAGGGCAATAAGAGCGATAGACCTGACATACTAAGCATATTTCCAAACGTGGATCCGGTATTGATAAAAATATATTTCATTGAATTTATAAAGGATTTCCGGCCTTCATAAATCCCATCGGCAAGTACTGACAAATCCTTTTCCAGCAATACAAAATCTGCTGCCTGTTTAGCAACGTCTACTGCATTATTAGTGGATATTCCTACATCCGCAGCGTGAATGGCCGCTACATCGTTAATGCCGTCGCCCATATAGGCAACTACAAATTTTGATTTCTGCAACGATTTTATGATCTGCTCTTTTTGCTGAGGTTCTATCTCCGCAAAAATATCCGCTTGTGCTACCTTTATAACCAAAGCCTCGGAGGTCATTTTCCGTAGATCGTCACCTGTTATGACCACAGGATTTGAAATGCCAATTTTCTTTGCGACATACGTAGCGACAAAGCGATTATCTCCTGTAATAATCTTAATTGCCGTATTCAGCTTTCTTAGTTTCTCAATGGACTCAACAGCTCCTTCTTTTATAGGATCTTCCAATACAACGAATCCCATAAAAATCATATCCTGTTCTTTATCCTTAGACAATTCTGAAGAGTTTGTTTTTAAATACGAAATTCCGATTACACGCAATCCGGACAAACTATATTCCGATAACCGGTTTAGTATCGTTGATTTTTCATCTTCTGTCAATGGATAAATGATACCTCCTTCTTCGTATTGATTGCATATTTCCAGAATGTTCGTTACAGCACCTTTGGTAATCAGAATGTGTTCATCTTTGTGCTGAACCAAAATACTTAACCTTCTGCGAATAAAATCATAAGGAATTTCTTTTTCCTTCTCAAAACTTTCTGTTGTTAAAGCAAGTCCTTTAATTGCTTCATCAATCGGATTATTAAGTCCATTTTGCAAGGATGCATTTAAGTAGGCATATAAAGCAACCTTGTCACTCAAATCTCCCTTGATAGTGACAATTTCTTTTACTCGAACATTCCCTTCAGTAAGAGTACCCGTTTTATCGGTACATAATAAATTAACTTCCCCAAAATTAAAAATAGAGGTTAACCGTTTTACAATTACTTTTTTCTTTAGCATCCGCTTTGCTCCCATAGACATTGTAAAAGTCATTATTGCCGGAAGCAATTCCGGAGCCATTCCAATGGCAAGTGCCAGAGAAAAAAGTGTCGAATCCAGAATGGGTTTGTGAAAACAAATATTGAAAACAAAAATCAGAAACGCCAAAATCAATGTAATTTTTAAAAGAAAATATCCAAACCCTTTTATTCCCTTTTCAAAAGCAGTTTCCGGTTGCGCAACCAAACTGTGCGCCATATTTCCGAATATAGTATTGGCACCTGTGTTGACGACAATTGCTTTTGCAGTTCCACTTACTACATTTGTTCCCTGCCACAAACAATTGGTCTTCTTACTTAATGCTTCAGATTCTGGAACTATTCCTTCCTTTTTTTCAACCGGTACAGACTCTCCGGTCAGACTACTTTCATTGACATGAATTTGATTTGACTCAAAAATCCTGCAATCAGCCGGCACAATATCGCCTGCACTCAAAAAAATAATATCGCCTTCTACGACCTCTGTACTTTTGATCTGAATTACTTTTTTTTCTCTCAAAACCTGATTCGTAATATGAATCATCTTTTGGAGTTGTTCTACAGCATTTCCCGCATTTAATTCTTGCCAGAAGCCCAAGAGTCCGGTTACGACCAAAATAAATAAAATGATATACGTGTCCGAAGTTTCGCCAATAAATGCAGAAAGTAATACTGCCACTACCAATAGCAAGACCAATGGACTGGAATATTGCCGCAACAACAATAATAGATTCCTCTTAAACTTTGAAGGTGGTTTAGTGTATTTGTTCCTATCGGCTAAACGTTCTTGTACTTTTGCAAAAGAAAGCCCATTTTCCGTGGAAGTGGAAAGGCTTTGAATCAGCGAAGCAAAATCAATTTCTGAAATATTCATTATGATGATTTTTGCATATATTTCATACTACCTTTTCCGAAAAAAATAAATCTGTCATTTTATGACAATGACTAACCTTTTAATTTTTCATATTCATCAATTTTTGCTCATTGATGATGGTAATGGTACTTCCGCTAATTTCAATTAATTTTTCGTCTTTAAAATCAGACAGAGTACGAATTACTGTTTCTTTTGAAGCACCTGTAATAGAGGCCAAGTCTTCTCTTGACATTGGCATACTAAAATTAGTACTACTGTCTTCTTGCTGGTAATTCTTTTTAAGCATCAGTAATGACTCTGCTACTCTTTTTCTCACAGAATTATAAGCAAGTTTGAGAAGTCTTTCTTCACTGTCTTTTAAATCATTTGACAACATTTTAATAAACTTTTCGGCTATATCATGATTGCTATAAAGAAGTGCGAAAAATTCTTGTTTAGAGATTACACATATTTCAGAATCTTCTATTGCCATGGCAGAATCTATATACAAAGAATCTTCCAATAAATTCATATAGCCTATAAAATCTCCGTCTTTGTGAAGTCCTACAATATATTCTCTTCCATCCTCATTTGTTTTATAGGTTTTGACTTTCCCTTTTATAACAAAATATAAAGAATTCGCCATATTGCCTTCCGAATATAAAACTTGTTTCTTTTTATATTTGTTAATTTTCCTTTGATCGGCAATAAGCAGCTCCAACTCTTTAAGCCCTCTGGCTTCAGCAGTAATCTGATTGATAGTATCAATTGTAGTAGAAGAACTTTTACGAATCAATTCATTTTTCCGTAACCTAATTTCCACTGCATCTAACAATTCTACATCGTCAAATGGTTTTGTCAGGTAGTCATCCGCACCAAGACTCATGCCTTTTCGAACATCTGACTTTTCCGTTTTGGCTGTAAGAAAAATAAATGGAATCCCGGCAGTCTCCTCCAATTTACTTAATACATGAATAACTCCATACCCATCCAGTTCAGGCATCATAATATCACATACGATAAGATCAGGAATATTCTTTTTTGCGAGTTCAATGCCAATCTTCCCATTTTCTGCCATCAGCACTTTGTAATTTGCCAGTTCAAGAATTTCTGCTGTGTTTTCACGAACTTCTAAATTATCTTCTATAATCAGTATAGTTTTCATTGTACTCAATATATTTAATTATTATGATAAGGAATAGTAACCGTAAAAGAGGTTCCTTTATTTAGTTCGCTTAGAAATGAAATTTTCCCGTTTAATAAATCCGTGTATCTTTTTACAATATTCAAGCCTAAGCCCGTGCCTTCAATATTTCCAGCGTTTTGTGCCCTGAAAAAGCGGTTAAACAAATGTTGCTTATCTGCTTCTGGTATTCCTATCCCATTATCTTTTATTGCCAAATCAATATAATCCGGATGAATACTTACAATAAATTCAATTTCCTTTCCTTCTGAAGAGTATTTAATAGCATTTGACAAAAGATTCAAACAGATTGTCTTAATAATATTTTTATCGAGCGTAACAATTGAATTTTCACCATAATGATGGTACAAAAGCACTTGATTGGTTTTTAAAATCGGGCTTATCTCTTCTACAATTTCTCTTGCTAATTCGGCACTATCAAACTCTACGGGTGTATTAAGCACCTTTCCTTCGTCCAATTTACTAAGAGAAAGAAAATCATTTAATATCCCTGTAAGATTTGCCACTGAGGACTTTATTCTATTAATATGTTTTATTCTTTTTTCGTCATCCTTTGGATCGTTGTATTTAGAAATCAGCGAAACCGACGAAAGAATCGCACTCAATGGCGTTCGGAATTCATGTGAAGCCATTGTTACAAATCTCGATTTTAATTCATTTAATTCCATCTCCTTTTTAAGAGCATCTTTTACTTCTTGCAATTCCGAAATATCATGTATAATTCCGGTAAATATTCTTCTTTCACTCAACTCCACCACACTAATACTCAACAAAAAAGGAAAAGTTGAATTGTCCTTTCTCTTCCCTATTACCTCTCGTCCCTTGCCTATAATTTTACCTATACCCGTATTTTGATAATTTTCAATGTATTGGTCGTGGTTGCTTCTATCAGGTTCAGGCATCAGCATTTTTATATTCTGACCAATCATCTCTTCTTGCATATAACCAAACAATCTGCAAGTCGCAGGGTTGGCACTTTCAATAGTGCCCTTTGTATCAATCGTTATGATACCATCTACCGCATTGTCTATAATTGCTTTCAATCTTGAGTTGCTATCTTCTATACCTTTTTGCATAATCAGTCCTAGTTATATTTAGGTAAATCTAGGCACTGAAGAGGACATTATCAATAAGTTATCCACGCTTTTAAATAAAATGAATACTTATTATTTTAAGCAAAAATCAAGTATTTTAGCTACTTTTTAAATGATTGCTCTCAGAGAAAGGAATGACAAAAATCAGTTTGCATTTATCACCCATTTTTATTATGAATGAACTTCCCTCATCCATACATTTTCAATCGACCGTCTAATCCTTCAACTAATCGTAAACGTTTTTTATTATTTGTACTTAACTTTCTAAAATGAAATGCTAATCAATAGCATGGCCTTCCAATTTTTCATCTAATTCCTTTAATTTTTTAAGTAGATTATTCCATTCCAACTCAATAGATTCCTTGTCTTTAGCAAAATCACTTTTTGCTTTAGCTGAAAAAGATTTTGCTTCTTCAAGCATTTTAAGATCCAATTTGTCAAATTTTCTTGTAGACCACTTTTCAGCATTTTCAATTCTTTGCAAAGAAGCATCCAGATAGGCATGAATTACATTTTTTTCCTTTTGATAAGTTGATCTCAATTTATGCTGCTCATTTAAATAATGACGGTACAATGCGATATTCGCTTCATAAAAAGATTCTCTTAGTTCTATATCCTTTATCTTTTCCCCTTTCTTCAACCGATCGCTAATGTCCTCTAACTTGTCTTTAATTGCCATAAAAGTAGGTTTTTCAAATTCATCTGCTTGAATGGTTTGCATATCAAAATAAACAATAGCTTTCCCAATTTCTGCAGCAGCACTTTTAAACTCGTTGCTATCATTTTTTTCTTTTACTTTATCAAAATGATTTTCTTGTTCCTTTTGCAATAGCCAAAAGACTTCCTCTGTTACAATAAATTTTTCTTCTCCCATCGAATCTTTTTGAACAATCGTTACCTGATCTACAGGTAAAACTTGTATTTGGCTATTCTCTTTGTTTTGATTTTTTTCACAAGCCGTCAGAAAAATAACCGGGGCAATTAGTAAGAAATAAGATCTCATATTTTTTTAATTTATTTTAAACCAAAAGTGTGAATTCAAGCATGTATATTCTATGACATAAATCAAACAAACAAATGATCTGAATCAAATAGAAGATAATCCTAACAGGATTGTCAAAAAAATGATTAGAAGCTAAATCATTTTCTTATATGATATTTCTCATAGAGTGCTATAATTTAGTACTCTACTTTTACAAGAGAATTTTAGCAATAAAATATAATATGAAAAATATTTTAGTCCCAACAGATTTCAGTGAGGTTTCAAAAAATGCATTGCATTTTGCAATAAAAATTTCTCAACCTTTAAAAAGTAACATTATTCTTTTCCATAGTGATCAACCAATTTTAGCCACTGGAGATACAGGAGAATTTACATACGATAATTCTTTAGAAAAAGATTATACGAAAGAAATCAACAGGAATATGGATGAACTTATTGAATATGCGAACCTGTATAATATATCAAGTAAAAAACGTATTCATAAAGGACTGCTTATAGATGACATTGCCACGATTGAAGAAGATGAAAAGATTGATCTTATAATATCAGGCACAAAGGGAATGAAAGATATTAAAAAACTGATTCTGGGAACTACAAATTCAATCTCCATTTTTGAAAAAGTAAAATGTCCAGTATTAATTGTTCCATTAGAAGCTAAATACCATGGGATAAAAAAAATTATGTATGCCACCAATTTTCAATACGGAGACATAAAGGAATTAAGCAAAATTTGCGCTGTAGCAAAGAAGTTCAATGCAGAAGTGATTATTACACATATAAACACGAATCCGGAAAAGTTTGAGCAGGAAGAGGAAGGATTAGATTGGTTTGCTGAAATAGGTAGAGACAATATTCCTTATGATAAAATTACTTATCGACTGTTATACAACGATAATGTTTTAGAAGGATTAGAAAAAACCATAGATGAATTGGACATTGACATTCTATGTATGTCAACAACGGAAAAAAGTTTTTTCGAAAATCTTTTCACTAAAAGTAATACTAAAAATATGGCGTATCATAGCAGAATACCATTGCTCGTATTGCATTTATCATCAAATCACACCTTTGCTCAATAATATTTAATTAACACCACAAATTTTAAAACATAAATAATCAATATGAAAACTACCGAAAATTATCTAAACGTTGCACATGCAAATGATCTCCAGTGGAAAAAAGACTTGGAATTTTATAAAGATGAAATTAAAATTTTAAGAAATAGACTAAACGAAGTAAGTGCAAAAAATACGTCAAAAGAAATTAAAATGATGGTTTCTCACTTTGAAAATCAATTTATAATCAACGACGAATTAATTGATGAATTGGACCATGAAATCAATTTAAAAGAGGATAGTATTACAGAGGAAATAAAAAAAGACCCAACTGCTTATGTACACAAATTGACTTATAAATATGCTGAACTAAAAGGGAAAATAGACATATTCAAAAAACTATTTTCAGAATTAAAAAAAGCATTCAACAAATTTCTTTCTGAAACCATGTAACGATTAAGTAACCTTTTCTGAAACTTTAACAGTAGTACTATGAAAAAAAATATGGGAACGGTTGATCGAATCGCCAGAATAATAATAGCAGCCTTAATACTTTTTTTATATTTAACGAATCAATTTTCCGGAACGATGGCGATTGTGTTACTTATCAT
>DATHPH010000150.1:0-5977 GCA_035484095.1 Cytophagaceae bacterium
CAAATTTACAAAAATCAATAAAGAACATCGTGATGCGAATTTAAAATCGGTGCTTTACTATTCGGTTTATTTTCCCGTTGCAGAATTTATTTCCTCCCTCAGCATTGCATTACTGGTTTGGTATGGAGCACAATCCGTGCTAAAAGATATTACAACCATAGGGACACTCACTTCCTTCATAATGTTTATTTCAATGTTTTTCCGCCCTATCAGGATGATTGCAGACAGATTCAATACTATTCAAATGAGTATCGTCAGCAGCGATCGAATTTTTAAAATACTTGACAACAAAGAGGACATCGCCCTTTCAGGAAGCGAAAAACCTGAACCTCTTAAAGGAGACGTCCAATTTAAAAATGTTTGGTTTGCTTACAACAAGGAAGAATATGTTTTGCGAAATGTATCCTTCAACGTAAAAAAGGGAACTACCATTGCGCTTGTTGGGGCTACAGGAGCAGGGAAATCTTCTGTGATAAATCTATTAAGCAGATTTTATGAGATAAATAAAGGTACCATACTCATTGATGGGAAAGACCTTCGAGAATACGATACCAGCTACCTACGAACAAAAATAGGTGTTGTACTACAAGATGTTTTTTTATTCTCCGATACCATTCGGAATAACATTACCCTTAATAATACCGAAATAGAAGAAGCAAAAATCTGGCAAGCCATTGACATGGTCGGAGCTCGTAAATTCATTGAACAACTTCCGGGAGGTTTGGAATACAATGTCATGGAACGTGGCCATACACTTTCGATGGGGCAACGTCAACTAATTTCATTTGTACGAACACTGGTCTACGATCCAGTCATTATAGTTCTTGATGAAGCGACCGCCTCTATTGATGGAGAAACGGAAAAATTAATTCAAGAAGCTATTAATAAACTAATGGCAGGCAGAACTTCCATTGTGATTGCTCATCGTCTTTCCACTATTCAAAAAGCAGATACGATTTTAGTTTTTGACAAAGGAGAAATTAAAGAATCAGGCACTCATGAGTCGCTACTCCCAAATAACGGATTTTATAAGCATCTGTATGAAATGCAGTATAAAATGGTACGTTGATTAAAATTGTAAATATACAGGCATGATTGGTTCTGCTTGCTTAAAGTAAGCAATCCACATTAAGACCAAAACAGCCACTATTCCTTTCCATAGCCATCCTGTACTGCTCACCATCTGAATAATTTTATCATTCAGCTTTAAAGGAAGGAAATGGAGTACATAACCTAACAATATAACGAGTATAACATTTCTATAATGCGGCAAAAATTCTGAAAGCGTTTCAATATGAAAATTCATAAAAATCTGGTGCACCATTAATAAACTATCGTCCAAGGTTATACATTTGAAAAATATCCAGATGAAACATACGAAGTGAAACGTCAAAACAATTCCAAAAAATTTCTTAACACCAGATCCTGAAAGCGATTCATCAGCTCTGTTTTTTCCTGTAAAAAATTTATGAACCGCCAATGCTACACCATGCATAAATCCCCATAGTACAAAGTTCCAACTGGCTCCGTGCCAAAGGCCGCCAAGAATCATCGTAAAAAGTAAATTGAGATACGTTCGTACTTTTCCCTTTCTGTTGCCGCCAAGAGGAATATAAAGATAGTCTCGCAACCAGTTGGAAAGTGAAATGTGCCACTTTCTCCAAAAAATTGTAATGTTGGAAGACTGGTAAGGCGCTTCAAAGTTTTTATCAATTGTCAATCCCATCCATCTCGCAATACCAATGGCCATATCCGAATATCCGGAAAAATCGCAATAGATCACGAGTGCATAACCATATACTGCTATTAAACATTCCAGTCCTGTGTAACGACCCGGTGCCTCAAAAACAAACGATACAATATTGGCATAAATAAAATCAGAAATGACAACCTTTTTAAAAAGCCCGGTAAGAATCAGAAAAAAACCTGTTGCTACATCTTTGTCAGAAAGATTTATTTCTTTCCTGATTTGCGGAATAAAATCGGAAGCTCTCACAATAGGTCCCATCATTAACTTAGGGAAAAAAGAAAGGAAAAATAAATAGTCAATAAATTTATTGACCGGTTTGAATTTATTTTGATATACATCAATGGTATAACTTAAGTTTTCAAACGTATAAAATGAAATACCGATGGGTAGAATAAGATTAAAAGGTTCTATACTTCCGCCCTGAATGTCGTTTATAATCTCAATGAAAAAATTGGTGTATTTAAAATAAAAAAGAAGACCCAGGTTAAGAAGAATACTTATGACCAATAATAGTTTTCTGGTAGACTGCTTTGAAGTTGCGTAAATAAAATTGCTAAGATTGAAATCAATTACCGCCGCCAGTAGAAGAAAAAACAAGTATAAGCCACACGCTTTATAGATAAAATAAAAAGAAAAAACCACGACTACAACTAGTCTGATGGATATAACCTTGTATGTAAAAAAATACGCTACAAAAAAGAACAGAAAAAAATACATAAAAAAAGAACTATTGAACAACAAAGGATTATTACTGTCATAGAACAGTTGCGCTGCTAACTTATCGATTGAAATATTCATTTCAAAATGGCTTTTTTATAGGCATTCATAAAGGCTTGGGATAGAAAATGTCCTTGCATTCTATATCCTTTGGCAGTATAATGAATTTTATAACGGTCGGTCAGGTTTGCAGAAGACCATTTGTCAATAGATTCAAAACCTCCCATCACATTATACCAATCCCAAAGTGCAATATTTTTATCGGTACAATACTGAATCAAAACCTCTCGTACCTCCCGCACATAAGGGTTGTTTTCCGTTCTCTTCCCTACCCTTCTGTATGACTCTCCCGGAGTAGTAATTAATAAGGCCACAGCAGGATTTTGTTCTTTGATTTTTCTCATAAAAGTATCCACCTGGTTGTAGAAAACCGTTTTGCTGAAATTATGATAATTAAATGCTTCGTTTGTTCCCAAGGATACAATAATAAGATCCGGTCTTAACACTTTCGTATGTTGAAAAAAATATTCAGAACCATTATAATGACGATACTCTGCACCATTTACACCAATGCTATGATAGATAATTCCTTTTGCGTTTCTGTTACGGCAAGACAATCCATAGAGTGTAAATTTTTTCTGCTTCGTACTTGTAGCCATTGGTTTAATGGTAAATTCTGAAATAGGTAAAAGACTTTGATAACGGCTTACGGTAGAAGATTGCTCAGGTTCAAAAGAAATATCCGCCACACGATTTCCAATATTATCTGTAATTTTAATTTTAAAATCTATTTCCCTTTTTGAATGAAACACACATATTTCGTCAAATAAAAAATTAGAACTTATTCTTAGCTTTAAGGAAGATAGTGTAGAATAGGTTTGAATGGTATGTCCTGAAAGCCCGGTAGGAAATGGATAAGAAGTATATTTGGAATTCCTTGTTGAAACCCAGGACCCTTGAGAGAAACTCTGAATTTCGATTGGTCCATTCGTTCCCGCTACTCCATAAGGGAAAAAATGACCATACCCAGCATTCCCAAATTCTTTTTGGAGTTCTTGCCGAACCATCCCTGAAAAGACTCCGGCCTGAATATGCGAATCTCCAATATGTAGTATATTAATCTGGTCGTTGTTGTGATACAACTTTAGAAAGAAGTCGACAAGTGATTTTTCATTTTTAAAGGAAATACTATCCTGACAAACAAAAGGGAAATTCAAACGAATGGTATCAGGTTCCGGCACCAGGTAAGTGTCAATAAGAGCTACCTGTGTTTGGGCATGCATCACTCCCCTGAAAAAAAAAATTAGAACTAAATATTTTATATTCTTGAAAATCATGAATAAAGTGAATTATTTTTTTTGAGGTAAGGTCACTTGTGCACTGTCGCTAATTTTAGATTGATTGTACGCTGCATCAATATAATTATAAAGCATCGTAGCAATTTTTTTAGCACCACCGTTGTTTACATGGGTATAATCGGAAGAAGCCAACAAAGGTTTTGCCGTTACCCATCGGACCATAGAATTATATCCACCCATTGCTTGGTATAAATTCCAAAAAGACACTTTTTCCTTTTCGGCGATTCTTTCTTGTGCACATACCAGAGCTGGTACCGCAGGACTTGTAACAAAAATACCTTTACTCTTATACGCCTTATCCGACACACTTACAATCAAGATAGTCGCTTTAGGGAAATAAGTCTTAAACCTCCGTACCACGTTGTCAAATCTTGATTCATACCAATGATAATTCAAAATAGTGTCGTTGATTACATTCAACCCGTAATGTAAGATGATAAGATCATAAGGCATTGCGGATGCTGTTTCAGCATATACATCCGATGCTAAGTCATTGTATTCAAGTCCCGAAATACCACGGAATGAATAATTATCCAATACAACCCCTCTTTCTGTTTCAAAACTTAGACCGTATAAATCTACTTCCTTACAAGTATTATTTTGAATAGTGAGTTCTTTTACCGAAGCATCTTTTAACAAAACCGTTCTATTGAAAAAATTCATTCCTTCAATATTCATCTCTTTTTGCATCGTATCGGCTTTCATAAAAAGCGTACAATTACCAGGACCATGCAATAAATAGACCTCCTGAAAGGGACCATATTTTTTTACAGTTTTATAGCGTACATTACTTTCTTCTGCTCCTAAAAATGTATGGCCTGAAAGGTATAGTTTTTTTTTACCCCTTTTAGTAAAATTATAATCCGTCCAGTCATCTGAAAATGTATGTGAAATTGTTTGCCTGAAGTGTGCCACCGCAGAGGTAACAGGAACATATCCCACTCCATTTCCGCCATACTTATTTTGAAATAACCTGCGAAGATCGTCTGTAATGAAATCTCCTTCAATCATTGAATCTCCAAAATAAGCAATTCTAATTTTTTTCTTCTTCCCTGCTTTAAGTGAATCAAGTGCCTGGAAAAACTGTCCAAACAATGCAATGTTTTTAACAGAAAAAGTATCCGGTAACGCCATTTGTGAAACCGGAACTACTACCTGTATTACTTTTCTAATCGTGTCTTTTGTATTGGAATCAATGGATACAATAGTTTTAGAAATTATTTTTACTTCCCCGGACTGTGATCTTGCTATTTTTATCTCAGAAAGAAAATCGGGCACAAATTCTGATTTGAAATTTATAAAAGAAATAACCGTCATCAGCACAACTATAAACAACAAAATAAACAAAGGTTGTTTCATATTGGAGGGAGAAGAGTTCATCTTACGGATAGCAGCCCTATTGTATTCTTTCTGATATTATTTTTTCAATAACCTGAGGGAAATGGCGATGTTCCAGTACCTGTACCTTTTTCGCTACTTCTTCAGGACTGTCCGTAGGATTTACGACACAAGACGCCTGAAAAATAATGTTCCCTTCATCATATTGAGAGTTTACATAATGAATCGTGATTCCGGATTCTTTTTCTTTATTTGCTACTACTGCTTCGTGAACGTGCATGCCATACATGCCCTTTCCTCCGAATTTGGGAAGAAGTGCCGGATGAATATTGATAATTCTATTGGGAAAATGTTGCACAAGATTTTCAGGAATTAACCATAAAAAACCAGCCAATACAATCCAATCTATTTCACGTCTTTTAAGCTCTTCCAAAACTTTATCCGAATGGTAAAAATCGTTCCTGTTAAAGACCCATGTGGGAATGTTATTTTTTTTGGCACGTTCCAGCGCAAAGGCATCCGGTCTGTTCGCCATCAAAACAGCAACCTGAATCTCCTTATGAAGTTGGAAATATTCTATTATTTTCTCTGCATTGGATCCTGAACCCGAACAAAAAACAGCAACCTTCGTTTGCATTCTAAATTGTTTTCGTATACTTGGAATAAAGTTATTACAAATAAACGTTTTTTACTAAAGAATGAAGCTTAGTTTTTGGGGTGCCGCACGACAGGTATCGGGAAGTATGTTTACGCTGGAAACAGAGGATGGCTATAAAATACTCGTCGACTGCGGTTCCGATATGTCAAAAAATGC
>DATHPH010000151.1:0-3279 GCA_035484095.1 Cytophagaceae bacterium
AGTATGAGTTTTCAAATATTGATAATAATCCAAGAGAGCGAGGGCTGAATGAAAATAATGATTTTTTTACCTTGTTCCAATTCTCTGCCAAGTGGGATCCTGTTCCTTCTATGCTTACGCAAAATCATGAATCTACTATAAAGGGTTTTATGGGGCAAACCACCGCCTTCAAGAAACGACTTATGAAAACAGATGTCTTAGTAATGGGTGAAACGAAGTCCATTAACGAAGCACGTTATATTCACGGGAGTTTTGGTAAAGGAACCTGGACCTTTTACGGTGGTCATGATCCTGAGGACTATCAGCATTTTGTAGGGGAGGAGCCGACAGATCTGAATCTTCATCCCAATTCTCCGGGATTTAGATTAATCTTAAATAATGTTTTATTTCCTGCGGCTAAAAAGAAAAAACAAAAAACCTGATTTTTTACTTAACAACTTCTTTTGATGTTGTCACAAATGATGGCGGTGGCAATGGCTACATTAAGAGATTCGGCATAACCATATTTAGGAATATGAATTTTTTCCGTAATATATTTTCTAACCTCTTTACTCAATCCATCTGATTCATTTCCCATCAAAAGATAGCCACCTTTAGGAAAGTGAAAAGTATGGACATCTTTCCCTTCCAGGTCTGCTGCAAAAACCGGAAGGTTAGCAGAAGCCAGAAAATTTTGTAAGTCACAGTAGTAAATTCGAACTCTCGTAAACGACCCCATTGAGGAGGAAATAACTTTTGGATTATAAAAATCGGCAGTTGTTTCAGCGCAAATGATTTTTTGAATGCCATACCAATCTGCTATACGAATAATGGTTCCTAAATTTCCGGGATCTTTTATTTCATCCAAAACGATAACCCATTCCTCCTTTTGTATAAGGAGTGGTTCATTTTCTTTGGTCGCACAAATCGCCAACGCAGAATTGTTCGTAGAAAAAGAGCTGATGTTATTTAACTCATTTTCCTTCACTACTGTTGTTTTTATTTTTTTCTTTTGTAAAATAAAATTGAAATCATCCAGAAATTTTTCAGTGACAAATAATTCATTTATAACGAAGTCAGAATTAATTAATTCAATTATACTTTTAGTCCCCTCCACCAAAAATTGTTTATATTCAGTGCGAAATTTCTTAATTTGAAGAGATTTAATGAATTTTGCTTTATTCTTGGAAAACATTAACATACGTTTTGAGGGTACTATATTACATTTTAATTGGCATAGTTTCAATCTTTTTTCTTTTAGGATGCTCGTCTACAAAGTATCTCAAGAAGGACGAATATATTATGTACCGGAATTCTCATAAAGGAGGTCCCATTGATGAATCCAGTAATATAAATGGTTTATACAAGCAGCGCAGTAATCGAAAATTATTAGGCTTATTACCCTATGTGAATATTTATAATTTCGGAAAACTATTTTATGATACGGTAAAAATTTCCGATAAAAAGAAAAAAATAGAACAAAAATTTGACCTGAAAATAAGAGCCGCAGAATTATCAACTACCAAATCCAAGTTGATGAATAAAAAGGAACGGAAAATAAAAAAGAAAGATTTGGCCCTTAGCGATGGAAATTCCTTTATGCGTTCCTTAGGAGAAGCACCAGTAATTTTTGATTCATCCAAAGTGAAGAGTACGATCCTTTCCATGAAGGCATTTCTTTTTTCCAAAGGTTTTTTTCATAATAAAGTAACCGCCAAAATTGATACAACAGGTCAAAGAATATTTCACAATAAAATCACTGGAAAGGTGGAATCATTTTTTAAAAGAAAGCGAATTTCTGTGACCTATTTTATAGAAACAGGAAAACCTTTTATCATCGATCATATAATTTATAATATTAAAGATAGCAGGATAGATTCTATTATTAATAAAACTACTCTCTTAACAAAGTCAATAAAGAAGAACGAGCAATACGATGAAAAAAAAATAGATACTGAAAGAGACAATATTTTTAAACTGTTAAGAGATCAAGGATATTTTTATTTTCAGAAATACGATATCGTATTCGATATTGATACACTTCATGAACCATACAAATTGGATATAACGGTGATCATCGAAGGAAAACATGAAGTGTATAGGGTTAGTAAATTATACTTCAATATAAATGATATTCAAAACAGTGAAAATCATAAGTTAGATACCTTTCAATATAAAAATGTGCATTATACCTATTATAAGAAATCGTATATGCGAAAATTATTGGATTATAAAATCAGTATTCGTCCGTTTGATGTGTATAATCAGTCGAAATTTCAAATGACGCAACGTGCTCTCGGTTCTTTAGATATTTATAAATTTGTAAACATTAATCTTGAACCTAATAAAGAGGATACCATCCATCATACTCTTACCGGGTATATAAATACGCAACCCTCCGATAAATTTCAAGTAAGTCAGGAATATGGATTAAGTATTGGACAAGCCTTGGTTCCGGGTCCTTTCGCGAGTTTTACCCTTAAAACCAGAAATATATTTAAATGGCTGGAAGTAATCGAAAATACCTTCCGATACACTTTGGAAGCTCAGTATACCAATACGAACCAATCAGAACCATATAAAGCCAGGGAATTTTCCGCGTATAGCTCTTTTAGTCTTTCTCAACTCCTGATTCCTTCACCGCTTCGGGATATATTTAAAAAGTATAATCCAAAAGTTAAATTTTATATAGGATTCAACTCGACCAAGAGACCTGAGTACACACGAAATACGTTGAAGGCAGGGTTGACTTATAGTTATACCCGAAATGCTTATTCTAGTTTTTTTATAACGCCAATAGAAGCAAGTTATATTGATTCCAGAATAGATCAGGCTTATAATCATTTCTTAGATTCGTTGCATACAGCCAACGGCAGTAATTTATTCAGAAGTTTTAAACCGTCTATTGTGACAGATTTTCAGATTTCTTATATCTATAATAATCATAGTTCCAATTCTACAAAAGTAACTAAGTATTTCAGACCTTCGTTTGAATTTGGAGGATTGGTCCCTACACTGATTGCGAATAAATTTGGAACACCACAAGATAGAGACAGCAGTAGATTGTTTGGAAAACAGATCTATCAGTATTTGCGGTTTGCAATGGATTTGAGATATTATATTCCGATTGTAAAAAAAACTTCATTAGTGGTACGATTTAATTTGGGATATGCTTTGCCTATTGGAAATTCGGGTAAAGACGAAGCTTATTTATTACCTTATGAAAAATATTTTTTTACAGGAGGAAACTCTAGTAACCGCGCCTGGAAACCTCGAAGGCTTGGACCTGGTGCCTATAAT
>DATHPH010000152.1:0-1672 GCA_035484095.1 Cytophagaceae bacterium
CGACCTTACGTTTTACGGGCGGTTTGGTGTTTAACAGAACAGTATCCGAAAGGTTTAGTTACAGGATAGGATTTGAGCGAAATTATCTTTTCGGAAGAAGAATGCAATTGCCTGTAATCGGGTTTCGTATCGGACGATTGGACAAGCTTAATTTGGTTGTGCAATTTCCAAGAAATATTTCACTCAATTTCCCAATTGGCAAAAGAATATATATGAGTTTTTATACCAGTCCTAACGGAGGAGTATACACCATCAACGCGATACCTGGTCTTTTCCCACATGACAATAGATCTATTATATTTACGCGTAACGAAATTACATCAGGCTTCCAATTTAATTTTAGAGCAAGTAACCATTTTTCATTTTTTATAAGCAGTGGAATCGTGCGCAACAGGAGAATTAGTTTCTTAGATCGAGAAAAAGCAGTGGGTTCCAACAAAGAAGATATAAATAAGCTTGTAATGCAAAGTTCCTTTTTAAGCTTCGGAATTAATATAAGTTTTGGCAGAGCAAAACAGGTATATAATAATCACGTTCTGTACGATGCATTTAATATGAATAACATATATACGCCTGGTTCTCCTCAAAATCAGAATATTCCTTCTAATCCTGAAAAAAGCAAAGCGGAAAGCATTAATAGAATAAAATACAAGGACATAGAAGATCTTGTAACAGAAGAATAAAATCAAGGCACTTTTATGCTCTCTTTTACAAAATTTAGGTTACCGAACTTATTGATTTTACAAATGGGTTCATCAATGTTTCCGCTATGGATGAATGATTTCTTCTTGTAATTGTTTTTGATATATTTCTTTGTAAAGCCCGTTTAAAGCCAGAAGTTCTTCATGACTTCCTTTCTCTGAAATCATTCCTTCGTTTAGAACTAAAATTTTGTGTGCAAGTTTCACAGACGAAACTCTATGAGATATAATGACAGAAGTACGGTTCTTCATAATTGCATTCAGATTTGCAAGAATGGTATTTTCAGTTCCGGTGTCAACAGCAGACAGGCAATCGTCCAGAACTAATAGTAATGGATTTCGAACAATCGCTCTTGCAATAGATAAGCGTTGTTTTTGTCCCCCGGAAAGTGTGATTCCTCTTTCCCCGATTACCGTGTCAAATTTTTGAGGGAAATCCTGGATGTTATCATATAAATCGGCATCTACAGAAGCTTTTATGAGTATTTCTTCTTTAAAATTATCAACACCGAAAGCAATGTTGTTACGGATGGTATCGGAGAATAAGAACACATCCTGAGGTACATAACCAAGATTGCTGCGGTATTGGTGTAGGTTAATTTTTTTTAAATCCATATCGTCTATCAAAATCTGACCTTCTGTAGGGTCGTACATACGACAAAGTAATTGAGCAATGGTACTTTTGCCTGATCCGGTATTTCCAATTATTGCCAGCGTTTCGCCCGGATCAACGGTAAATGAGATATTGGTTAATGCTTTGATTCCCGTATCAGGATAAACAATGTTTACATTTTTAAATTCAATTTTCCCTTTTTGTGGTAGGAATTCTTCATTGCCGGAAAGAATTTCAGGTTTTATTTTTAAAAATTCATTAATTCTGCCTTGTGATACCTCCGCACGTTGTATCAGACTACTAATCCATCCTAAGGAGGCAACGGGCCAACTCATTCTGTTCAGGTAAATAAAAAATT
>DATHPH010000153.1:0-6438 GCA_035484095.1 Cytophagaceae bacterium
AAAGTAGTCCGCTTTGGGAACCCCGGAAGAATCAGTGAAGAGCTCCAACTTTTAAGCATTGATTCCGCCATTACTACACACAAAGATTTTAAACAAATCAAAGAGTTTAAAAAAATGGCTTCTGAGTATAAGAATATGGCCTCTAAATACAAACGACATTTTGGAAATGCAGAGCGGGCACAACGGAAGGCTATTTTAGATGAATCAAGAAAACTACAAGCAGAAGCAGAAAAAATAGAAAATTTTATTGTAAATGATTTGATTGAAAAATCGCAGGTTATTACCTGCACGTTGGTTGGTTCTGCGAATTATATGATACGTGATAAAGTATATTCTACGGTCTTTATCGACGAAGCCGGACAAGCTTTGGAACCGGCTTGCTGGATTCCAATTTTGAGAGCCGAAAGAGTAGTGTTTGCCGGAGATCATCAACAATTGCCTCCCACTATTAAATCAAAGCAGGCAGCGAAAGACGGGTTATCGGTTACTCTTTTTGAAAAAGTCATTCAACGGCAAGAGGCGGATACAATGTTGGAAATGCAATACCGTATGAACGAAAAAATCATGACGTTTTCCAACCGGAAATTTTACCACAATAAACTTATTGGGCATGAATCGGTAAAAGATAAAACCATCGGCGAATCAATGGCCTTGGAATTTATCGATACCGCTGGTTGCAGTTTCAACGAAGAGGCAGGACAATATTCAAATAGTCTGGTTAATCCTGGAGAGGTAGATTTGATCGTAAAACATCTGGTAGAACTGATCAATCAAAATATTTTTACTGACCGAACAAGTATAGGTATTATTTCTCCTTATAAAGCACAAGTAACGTTGCTGGAAACAAAAGTAAGCGAAACTCCAGAACTAAAAAAAATGGGGAAAAGATTGACGATAAATACCGTAGATGGATTTCAAGGACAGGAAAGAGATTTGATTTACATAAGTCTTGTCCGCTCCAACCAAGAAGGGGAGATCGGCTTTTTGAATGACCTGAGACGTATGAATGTGGCGATGACAAGAGCGAAAAAAAAACTGGTCATCGTTGGCGACAGTGCTACGTTAGCCAGGCATGTCTTCTACAAAGAGCTTTTGGAATATGTGGAAAGTATTGGAGCATATAGAAGTGCTTGGGAATTGATGTACTAGTAATAATAATTGGGGAGATTTTTTTTTCTTGATAAGTCAGACGCAATGAATGGTTCTTCATGGAATGACATAAAATGAAACATATAACATAAGTCAAATTTTACAATACAAAGGGAAAATAGAATCTTGGTCTTAGTAAGAATGGAAAAGCATTAAGTTATGGACATTACAAATTCTTTGAATTTAAAATTGACCAATAAGATAAATTATTGATTAGTCTTTATTTTAGAAAGGGCAGGCAGTTTCTATTAGCTTTGTGTATTTGAAGAAACTATTTTTATTCCTATCTTAGGTACATCTATTCTTGAGTATGTTTACGATTCCTTCAAAACAAAACTTGATATCCAAACTTCCGAATACGGGAACAACGATCTTTACTGTGATGTCTCAGTTGGCGCAGGAGCACAATGCCATTAATCTGGCGCAGGGTTTTCCGGATTTTAACACACCAAAGGAATTAATTTCATTGGTGCATAAATATATGCTGAAAGGATATAATCAGTATGCGCCTATGCCGGGTGTGATGACGTTGCGCGAAAAGATTAGTGAAAAAACAACAGTGTCTTATGGTTATACACCAGATCCGGTAAGTGAAATTACACTTACGTGTGGTGCCACAGAGGCGTGTTATGTAGCTATTACCGCGATAGTAAGACCGGGAGATGAAGTACTGTTATTTGAACCTGCCTTTGATTGTTATGTTACGGCCATAGAGCTTTGTGGTGCTACACCTGTTTATATCCCTATGCATTACCCTCATTATACCATTGATTGGGAGCAAGTAAGGGCGAAGGTTAGTGGAAAAACACGAATGATTATTTTGAACTCTCCTCATAACCCTACAGGCTCCGTTATTTCAATTCATGATATTCATGCCTTGCAAAGGATACTGCAGGAAAATAATATCTTTCTGTTAAGCGACGAAGTGTACGAACATATCATTTACGATGAATGTGCTCATGAAAGTGTTTTAAAATATGAGGACATTCGTCGCAAAAGTTTTGTTATTTCTTCCCTTGGGAAAACATTTCATTGTACTGGGTGGCGAATGGGTTATTGTATAGCACCGGATTATCTGACACAAGAATTCAGGAAAGTGCATCAGCATAATACTTTTAGTGTGCATACGCCCACTCAATATGCAGTAAGTGAATACATGGCACAGAAAGAAAATTACCTGAACCTGCCGGCTTTTTTTCAGGAGAAACGAGATCGTTTTATACATTTAATGTCTTCGTCCAGGTTTGAATTGCTTCCTGCAAAAGGTTCCTATTTTCAATTGGCTTCGTACAAAAATATTTCAGACGAAAAAGATACTGATTTTGCGATCCGAATTACGAAAGAATTTAAAGTAGCGACTATTCCTGTTTCTGCATTTTATCATGATCATAGAGACGAAAAAATAATTCGTTTTTGTTTTGCAAAAAAAGAAGAAACACTTGAAAAAGCAGCGGAGGTATTATGCAAAATTTAAACGTGACAATCATTCAGTCCAATTTATATTGGGAAAATAGTGGCGCAAACCGCTCCATGTTCGAGGAAAAAATATGGAGTATAAAAGAGCAGACAGATATTATTATATTACCTGAAATGTTTACCACCGGGTTTACCATGAATGCTTCGGCTATGGCAGAATCCATGAATCTGACGACCTTTAAATGGATGAAGCAGCAGGCAGCCCAAACAGGAGCTGTCGTAACAGGCAGTGTGATTATAAAGGATAAGGATCGTTATTATAATAGATTAATTTGGATGCAACCGGATGGAAAATTTTATACGTATGATAAAAGGCATTTATTCAGAATGGTGGAAGAGCATTTGGTTTATACCGCAGGTACCGAAAAGCTTTTGGTTGAATGGAAAGGTTGGAAGATTCGTCCATTGATTTGTTATGATTTAAGATTTCCGGTTTGGAGCAGAAACAAAAAAAATGAATACGATATACTGCTTTACGTGGCTAACTGGCCAGAGGCACGCAGTATAGCCTGGAAATCGCTTTTGCAAGCCAGGGCTATTGAAAATTTGAGTTATGTCGTAGGGGTAAACAGGGTAGGGAAGGATGGGAAGGAGATTTTATATAATGGAGATTCTGCAATCATAAGTCCAAAAGGAGAATGGCTTTTTCATAAAGAAGGAGCGGAAGAGATCGTTACCTACACCCTGACTAAAACAACGCTGGATTCTTTTCGCGCAAAATTTCCGGCTGACAGGGACGCAGACGAATTTACGTTGGAATATTGATAGAAAGCAGGACCAATCTATCAATGGAAATTGTTATGAAAATGAGATTAGGTCGGAAAAGAAAAAATAGGGAGTTTTATTTTTTTTCCTTGAAATTTTATTTTATTATCTTCTGCTTCTGAGGGTTACATAAAAATGAACTCCTTTAAAATCTTTCCATGAAAATAGTATCCTCGTTGTTTCGTTGTTTTTCTCTTCCTGACCTCTGCGCAGCTGTATTTTCTACACACTATACCATGAAATAAGTCAAGTATAGTATCTTAGCATAAAAATAAGGTATCAATAGTTGGATAAAACTCTTTATGAAGCAACCTTCAAATTTTGGTTTGGTTATTTGTGCAGGCTTCATTTCTATGTATCGAAGCAGCAGGACGAATTTTTGTTTATTACTGGCCATAGCAGTTTATACGAGTGCCTGTTCTATTTCAAAACATACCAGCAGCCGGTTACCTGTAGATTCCAGGTATTGCGAACCTTCGGTTAAATTTGAGTACGATACGTTGGCCCATCCTTTATGGGATATAAAAGAAGTAGTAGACAGTGCCTTGTTGGAAAGATATTCCTATCATAGTTTGCACGTGGCCAATGCAACCGGAGTGCTTATGGAGTTAAAAGACTTGTGTCAGCATGAACAATTGATGTTGGATAATTACAGTAGTAGAAGTCAAACCATTTATACAGCCAAACGCCAACATATTATGAATCGTCTGATGTTGGTTTCTACAGAAGTAGCCAGTATTTCTGCAGAATTGGATTGCGAGGGAGAAAGGGCTTCTCAGATTGCAGACTTCCTCACAGAAAAGGAAAACCGAAAAGTAAAAAGTTTTACGGTCATGTCTATCACTGTAGGGGCTGTTACGGGTATTATAACTACTTTGCTTCAGACCAGAAACGGAAGTTTAACGGGGCAAGAAATCATTGGGATAGGCGGTGGAATCATGAGTGCTGGTTTGGGTTTAAGTACTTTGTTTTCTAACAGAAGTATTGTATACCATCATCCACGCAATCTTCTCACCGATATATGGAACGATGGCGAAAAAACATCTGTATATCCACCTGCTGTCTGGTATATGCTCAAAGAAGATCCATTCAGCGGCACAGGAAAAAATTCGGTCTGTCAGCATATTCGGGAGCGCTGGCAGCAATATGGGATGTTAGGCGATACCACTTCAAAAGATTTTGGACAAGTACAGGCATTGTTTTTTGGGGAGGGCGGAAGATACAGTCAGGACCAGCTGCGTATACGTGCCAGTATGTTGAACCAAGTGCAGGCTGAAGTACGATTGATGACACAGGATCTTCATATCCTGATGCTTGAATTGTCTAAATAAAGAAGTATTAAGGTAGCAGTTTAGTAGAGTTTATTTTCCCTGAATCGTTCGTCTATTTTCTTGCAATTGAGACTTGAAGAATCTATCACCCTTATTTAAAATCTCGATATTTTTACGAGTTCATTTACATTGTTTATTAAAATAACCTTTCCATTTGTTTCAATAATACCGGATTCTTTAAATTCACTAAGTAGCCTTACTAGATTTTCTGTTGCAGTGCCTACCATAGAAGCCAAATCGTCTCTGGAAATTTTTATTTCCGTTTTTTTATCATAGGTTCCATTGGCATCTTTAAATTTATCTTTAAGAATTAATAAATTCAATGCCAATCGTTCTCTCACTGACATTTGCGAAATAATGGTTAAATTATTAATTAAAACACCGAATTCATGGCTAATGTTTTTAAGTAATAATTTAGATAGTATTTCAGATTTTTCTACTGTCGCTAAAAAAATATCTTTAGGAATGAAGGAAATAATAGAATCTTCCATTACTGCCGCAGAGTCAAAATAGCATTCATTGCTCAGTAGGGCATGGTAACCTAATAAATCTCCTGTTTTCGAAATATAAAATACTTGTTCTTTGCCATCCTTGCCTGTTTTGTATTTCTTGACAAATCCTTGCTTATTATAATAGACACCTATTGGATAGCTTTCTTCATAAAAAATAACTTGTCTTTTTTTATAAAGACGTGTTTTGACGTTCGCATTTAAAAAGTCTAATTCACTTTCAGGTAATTCATTAAAAATGGAATTAGAATTAAACGTAAATTTTTCAAACAAAAATTTGTCCAGTACTTTCATTTTGAAGGTTGTTAAATTGCAATTAAAATACAAGGCCGATTTTTTTTATCGTTTGAATGGTAGAACTAATAAAATTGACTAAATCCCTATTTGCCTTTAACACTATTTAAGAGTTCAAATATACAAAAAATCACCGATTGCTATTTAAAGAGATAGGTGCTATTTATACAGTCTAAAATTGGTTCTGAAGCCTATTTATCCTTATCGGTTTTTTAATTTGGCTACTTTACACTAAGAAAGAAAAAGGACGATAATTGCTTCAAAAATGGAAGCTTCATTGTTAAAATATTCTGTAAAGTTCAATTATTACCTCTTTTTTTCGTGCGGATTGGGTATTAATCCTGAATTTATGCAAAAATAAATTCTTTAAATCGGGGTGAAAATATAAATGAAACAAGAGTGATTTATATGAAATAAAGATAATTCTGTGTCTTCAGATTCCCTTCAGAAGATTCTGAAATAAATTCAAATTTCCTTCAGAAATCATAACTTATTTGCATCGATCAAAATGTAATTATTTAGATATACAATGATAATAGTCAATATTATGAATGATATTTATCAAATAATTTAAAAATTAACAACTATTATGGGATTTATCATGAAAAGCGAAAATATTGGAAAAGGTCGACCACGGCCTGACATTGTTCTTCCCTTTGTTTGTATAAGGATAATACGTTTTCAAAAATTCATTGATTTCCCATCAAATTGGCCACTTATCCCTATTATAGAAAGGTAAAAATAGATTAAAGACATTTTCAAAAAACGAAACGAGAAACAAACACAATTATCATGAAGAAAATTCTTATTGTCATAAGCCTAGTTGCCCAGTTCTTATTTACAAGCTGTGGATCACACAAAGAAGAAAAGGAAAAAGAAGACGTATATCTTACTACCAGTCCGTTAAGAAAGGA
>DATHPH010000154.1:0-9450 GCA_035484095.1 Cytophagaceae bacterium
ATAATAGAAGAATCTCTATTATTGATGACTAAAATATTTTCATCTCCAAAAAGTTGTATATCATCATGCAAGACAAATGTTTGCATTGTTTTATACTCCTCCTTTTCGATATTAAAAGCAGTAGAGACTGTATCTATAATCTCCTGTTGCTGTGCTACATCTCTTCCTTCCTGAGACTTTAAGATTTCAAGAAGCTCAACCAGTACAACGATTTTCTGCTTTTGAGTGAGTGTTTTATTGATTTTCCGACAAATACCAAGTGTCTTTACTGAATCCTTTACAGAGGTAAGTCTTTTTTTCCCATCATCCTTTCCTTCCCCTTCTTTCAGAAACTCTTCATACATTGAAATGTATTGCTGAGCGGTAGAAAGATTCAGTTTTTTCTTAAAGGAATTAACAACAAAAGTCTTTTCACTTTCAGTAACACCGCCATCCTGCTTTGTAATAATTGCATATAACTGTGCTAGCGATTTTAGTATTTCCTCACTCATTAACTATTTTATAAAAATCAGTATGTCTTATACTCAAACGGTACATCCACCAATTCCGAAAACTCTACTCCCGCCTCTTGCATGTCTTCATCGTCTTCATAATGATACCAAATCACTTTCGAATTCTTTACATCTTCCAGTTTCGAAAGAACATCCAATATTAATTTTGAGGATGCTGTATTAAAATATTCTAATTTTATTACAAAATTAGTAGTAGGATTTTCATTTCCGGCATATTCTGTAAGCCACTTCAGTATTGGCTGATAAAACTCAGCAGCATCTTCCGGTAACGATCTTCCTGAAATTTCAAAGATACCATTTGTTTTATCCAACAATACTTTTGGGGTATCTTCTGTACCTTCTAATTGTATGATTTGCATAATTAAAAATTTAAAATTATTCTGAGTCTTTACTAATTTTTGTTTTAAATGAAAAGAAAGAATATTCTTCGTTCACTTTTTCAAAATCAAATTCAAGCTTTTGACCTGATTTTCTTGCTATGTCTACAAAGCCAAGTCCTGCGCCACCTTTATCGGAAAGTTCACTGCTTTTGATAAGTTCCTTATAAAACACCTTCAAACCTTCTTTGTCCAATGAATTAATATGATCCAACTTTCCTTTCAAACCTTCAATCTGACTGTTCATAATAAAGTTTCCAGAGGTAATTACATAACTGCCTTCTTCCCTGCCAATCATAAACACTGCACCTTTTTCCTCTTTACTTGCTTCAAATGTATCCGCGTGTTTGCATATATTCTGAAGACATTCTACCATTACATTAAAGACCTTCCTTTTTATACCAGACTCTGCGCCTACAGATTCAAGGTTTCTTTCAGTCATAGATAATACTGACTTCGTAATCTCTTGTGTGAACTCACCTTCGTAAACTAACATCAGACTTTTGGAAGACATTATTTTCTGAATCTCATAAATATACTTCATAGGTTTTTGTTTAAATAAATATGTTATTAAGGCCATTTGACGTCTTTAATTTATCTCTAAATTTAGAATTTAATTCCGATCAACAAAACATCATCGGTTTGTTTTTGATCTCCCATCCAATTTTTAAATTCTTCCTTCATTTTTTTATGGGTTATGTCCATATCTCCACTATTCGCAATTATCACTTCTTTTATACGCTGGGGACTAAATTTCCTACTCTGCGGCCCCCCAAATTGATCTGGTAAGCCATCAGAAAAGATATATACGGCTTCACCCTTTTTTAGATGCAGTTCGTGGTTGGTAAAATTGGTCTGATTTTTATAAATTCCTCCACCTATTGCCCATTTATCGCCTTTGTATTCTTTCAGCTCTCCCTTCGCAACGTGATAAAGCGGTCGATGCGCCCCAGCGTACTCTAATTTCCTGGTCTTTACATTAATTTTACATAAAGCGATATCCATACCATCTTTGATCTGAGAATCGTTCTTTTCGGTATTCAGGGTTTTATTCACCATTTCATCAAACCTATCCAACACTACTGCTGGACTAAGCGAATTTCCATTCCCTATAATATCGTTCAACAAGAAATTACCAACCAATGAAAGCATTGCACCCGGAACACCGTGGCCTGTACAATCTACTGCGGCAATGTACACTTCGTCTCCTTTTTCCATCATCCATGGGAAATCTCCACTTACCACGTCTTTTGGATGATAAAAAATAAACGATTCATTGAAAATCCTGGTGATCGCTCTGTTGTCAGGAATTACAGCATTTTGAATCCGTTTTGAATAATTTATACTTTCGTTGATTTTCTTATTCTTATCCTGAATAAGAAGTTCGGCTTCTTTCCTTTCTGTAATGTCGTGAGCAACCATCAGTACAGATTCTAAAACATTTTCGTTGTATTCCGGAATCGCATTCACTTGCATAATCCGTTTTCCCTGTGAAGTATTATAGGTAACCTCCTCTGAAATATTTTCATTTTTACGCTTCACTTCATTTAACAATGTCTTCCATGATTCCACAACCTCTCCTCCTACGGAAACATTTTCCAGCATTTTGCCTGTAAAATTGGCAGCTTTTGAGGAGGTATACAGCTCAATAGTAGGATTGGTATACGCTATTTTTCCCTGAACACTAATACGAGTAATGAGATCAGGACTATTTTCTGAAAGTGCCTGCATGTTTCTTCTCATACGCTCTTCCTGTTCAGCCTTCATTTTTACTGTAATATCCCTGGCATTGATTACGATACCTTTTACAGAAGCATCGTGTAATAAATTCTTACCGGTTGCTTCCAGCCATATCCATTCATCGTCTTTCTTCTGAAACCTATATTGAATTGTATGTGATTCTAAAGAATTCTCCAATAACATTTTAAACATGTTCCTGGATTTATGCATATCTTCCTCATTGACATGTGTTCTTCCCTTTAGTCCAATAAGTTCATCAGGATCATACCCTAATATATTTTTGACCGATGGGCTTATGTAACGGATTGTACCGTCCAACTCATAGATGGTAATGACCTCCGATGCATTATAAAGTAATTGTTCTGTTCTATTCTGAGCCAAACTCACTTCTTCGATCTGTTCTTGAAGAAGGTTGTTTGATTTTTCAAGCTCTTCCTGTGTCACTTTCATTTCTTCCGCATTTTGCAGAAGTTCTTCCTGTTTCTCACGGAGCTCATGTCCCATAATTTGAGATTTCTCAAGCAGCATTTTAGTGCCTTGATTTACTTGAATATTATAAATCGTTCTGGCAATGCTAGGCCCCACTTCTTCAATAAAACGGATTTCATACTCTTCAAACTTATGAAATCCCGCAAATTCAACAGCACCATACACAATATCGTCAATTATAAACGGTACTACAACAATACAAGTAGGTCGTTTATCACCCAACAATCCTGAAGTAATTGTTACATAATCTCTTGGTATTTCTGTACGAAGTATTGTTGACTGTTCCACCGCAGCTTGCCCAACGAGCCCTTCTGCCATCCTGAATTTTGCATGAAGATATTTCTTCCGATTATAGGCAAAACTGGATTTCATTTCTAAAATCGTATTCCTGTAATTTTTTTCGTCCCGTTCTGTCACCACATAAAATGCACCTTGTATGGCATTTATTCTCTTCACCATAAATTGCAATACTTCTTCACTCAAAGGGTCAACATTATCGTATTTTCTTAAAATATCATTTACCTGAGAAGAGCCATCCATTACCCAGGCTCTTTCTTTTTCCGCTATGTCAGAACTTCTCAAGCTGTCCCTCATGTGTATCAGGGAAAGACCAAGTACATCTTTATCGCTAAGAGGATTATACTCTGCATCTAATTCTTTTTTACCTATTTTATTGGCAAATTCCGTTGTTTGTGTAAGCCCTTCTATTACCGTACTTATAGCGTCTTGCATCTCTCCTATTTCATCGGAAGATTTTTCAAATTTAACATCCGGAAGTTCTCCAACTCCCAGTTTTTTCATAACATCTTTTATTTTATTAACAGGACCCGTAATTGTATTTGCCATAAAGATGGCTGCAAATACACCAATAAACACAACCACTACTCCTAACCCAAGAACGCTAAACTTCAAATTGTCGGATGAACTTATCAAGTCTCTTTCGTAAACGGTTTTTTCTTTTTTCTTCAACTCGGAAATTTTTCCAAGTTTTTCCATCAGCTTTGCAGACATAGGCAATACTTGCGATTCTATTCCGTCCTGGGCCATAAACAGAATACTCCCATCCTCATAAGATTCAAAATCAGGTAACAAAGAAATTGCTTCTTCCTCGGCCGCTACAAGTTTGTCAAAGTCTTTTAAAACAGCGTCCATTTCGTCCGACACCTTTTTATCTTTCCATTTGGTTTTTAATTTCAGTATTTTGCTTTTGAGCGTCGGATATTCTATATCTATTAACTTCCTGAGTGCTTTTTTATCTTCTTCATTGGTTTTCATAAAAACCCAATTGGTCGAAAGCATTTTTGATTTATTAACCATCAAGGTGAATTCTTCCATTGATTCGAGGGATGGATCTACTACCTGCGAAATTTCTGCAATAAGTTTCCTATTCTTATCCAATGTGATAAGACTTACGATTGCATTTGTAACGAATAGCACTATCAGGAGCGAAAACCCAAGATAAACCTTCTGTCTTATTCCAAATTTAAATTTCATAGTCTAGTATTTTAATGTGGTTTAAATAGCAGCAGAACATGAAAGCTCTGCTGCTACCTTAACGTACTTTTTAGAATTCAAAGCTTCCTCCTACTAAGAAGGTGGCTTTGGTAATATCCGTATGTGCAAATTCAAAACTTCTGCTGTTTGTTAAGTTTCTTACATTTACAAACAAGTCAAGTCGATTAAAAAACTTATATGATATTTTAGCGTTCAAAATAACTTTACCGAAAACAGCCACATTGCCTTTGGTAGGATCAAATGAATTTTCAAGGTTTAAATACGTATAATTACTCATTATATAACTATTTAAATTAAAATTAAGTCTTGAGGTCGCTTGAAGATTAGCATAAAATCCACCGTATACATTTGGCGTTCCCTGGTCTTTCATATTTTGTGTAACCGTAATATTATGAACAGAATCAGCCGACACTGAATTACGATAGAGCGGATAATTATTATTGTTCGTCACCTGATACGTTACGAAAGGTTTAAACTGGAACTTTTTAAGCACAAAATTTGCAGAGAGCGTTGCTCCATTCTGAGTCGCTTTCATACTTATATTTTGTACCGATTGATTAATCGTAACTATACCCAGCGGCGAAACAACAGTAGGCTGACCAACTAAATAAGAGAAATTTTGAGTCGTTTGATGAAAGACCTCCAAGTCGAAATATAAATTATCTGTGGCTTTTACTCTGTATCCAACTTCAACCATACTGATGCTTTGCATAAGTAAACTTGGATTTCCTTGAACATGCGCATAATAAGGTAACGGAAGGGTTACCCCAGGAGCTACTTGTGTTGCCAAGTTTCCAATAAAGATATTATTATTGGCATAAGTATCATACATATTTGGACCTTTATAAGCCTTGGAAACGACTACTCTTAACAGGTTTTTCTCATTTAGCTTATAATTTGCTCCCGCCTGATACGAAAAATATGCTTTCGTTGGAGCGTTGTATTTATCCAATCTACCGGCAGCTGTTATTTTGATTTTTTTACTTGCATTTAATTCTGTTCTTATAGATCCCGCATAATTGGCCAAGATTCTATTTCCTCCCAGAAAACCTTGTTTTGTATCAACATGTGCATATTTTGTATCATTATAATCAGCCCTTCTATAAAACACTCCTGGTTTTATAGACAATCCTTTATAAACAATATCATATTCAGCATTGGCATCCAACGTATTGAAATTGTATTTGTAGCCAATAAAACCTACCGCTTCGTCTTGAATACCTTTCAGATATGATACTTGACCTGAAAAACGATTAATTTTTGCTTTTAAATTGGCATACTGAGAATTTGAAAATGCAGAACTTAAGGGAGTGGCTAAATTTTCAATAAACGCTTTCTGAACAAATGCTTGTTCCCCTCCAAATGCCAAACTAACGATCGACTTCTCTGAAATATTATAATTCAGAAATCCATTGTAACCCCATTTATTCATCGATGTATTCCTATTGGGATAACGTTGACTTGCGTTTGGTTTTCCGGAAGTATCCGTAAGCACCGCTCCTGTCGGAAAGCTTGTTTGAATGCTGTCTGCAGACGTATTCTTACCTGTGACCCATGAATAATAATCTGATTGTGTTCTTTGTCTGAATTGTTGATTTCCAGAAACTATGAAGTCCAGTTTTTTCAATTTATATCCAACCGAGGCATTAGAAATAATCTGATTTGGTGTTCCACCTTGCACATTTGCGACAGTATACAATCCTTCTTTTTGAGGTCTTCTTGTAATAATATTAATAACTCCTGCCGCCGCATTAGGTCCATAGACAGCAGCTGCAGGGCCTCTTACCACTTCTATTTTTTCTACGTCGTTCAAATCCACCGGTAATGTTTCCCAAAAAGTACCTCCATTAAAATAATTGTAAACAGGTCTATTGTCTATCATTACGAGTGTAATAGAGTTGGCAGCAGCATTTAAAGATGTTCCTGCCGGCATATTTGAAAAACCTCTAATGCTGACGTTATAGTTACCATTCGTACTTTCGGTTACGAACAAGCCGGGCAAAAGTCTCAAAGCTTCCATAATACTGGTGGCTCCGGCTTTTTTTATTTCTTCTCTGCTAATACTGGAAGCAGACAAGGGAGCATCAAACTGACTCTCTTCTTTTTTGGAAGCAGAAACTATTTTTACATTCATCAACTCTTCCAAGCTAATATCTTCTATATTCTTTGATAAGCTATCCGTTTGTGCATAGGAAGTAATGCTGCTAAGGAGCATCACAAATGCCAGTAAACATTTAGAGGGTAGGTGTTTCTTCATAGTTAAAACAGTTATATTTAATTTATTAATTGGTAAAACGTTTATATACCCCTCTATCCAACTACAATTGCTAATTTCGCTAAATCTCCCGAAACCTTTAATCCCTGCTTTTCAACAGCTCCTTTATTGAGTTCAAATTTCATTTTATCGTCCAGAATGACGAAATTTATCCCTGCACCTTTTTTAGCCCCACCGCCAGTTTCGCTGATAATAAGAACAGGCTTACCTTGCAGCTTTGCTGAAATCGATCCTAAACTACTACTTTGTCCTTCAGAAATAAATACCATTTGACAAGAACTTAAATCGGCAGATGCAGACATCTTTTTTACAACAATAGCTCGTGTATCTACTTTTTTGGAAGCGGCGATGGCCTCCAGCTCTGCTAAAATTGGAGAGTTTCCAATAACCCCAATTACAAAATCACCTTCTTTAGAGGGCCACTCTATGTATTGGGTAAACTTATAAACAAAGAGCGAATGTATTTTATAATTTACCTGTGCCAATGAATCAAATTTTGACAAAGCAACTAAAAATAGAAAAGTTAATAATAGTCTGTAGCGGTTATGGGTTTTCATGAATTTAATTTATTGAAAGGGTTGATACATAATTGCAAATCATCACAATATCGTCAAATGTATTTTTGGAATATTCCTTAAGGCTTGAGAATTCAAATACTCCTCTTACCTCTTCCTGATCTACACATGGAATAATTAGTAAAGATTTAGGAAGCGATTCTCCTAACCCGGAAATAACTTTCAGATATCCTTCGGGAACATTTTTGACATAATATGGTTTTTTATCCAACACAGCCTGACCTGTGATCCCCTCTCCCACCAATATATAACGAGGATCGCTTTCTGATAAAATAAAGGCAAAAGAGGATTGAAGTGTAAGCTGTTCTCTCTCTTCTTCTTTCACATAATAAAGGGCTTGACTAATTTCGAAATGTTTACAAATTTTCCAGATTGCTTTTTCACTTTTTTCATTCTTTGGAATATCTAAGTCATAAATGAACTTGATTTCGCTTTTAAGAACATCGAGATTATCTTCCTCCTCAACTTTTCCAACCGACGCTTCTTCCTGATAACTTATTTCTTCTGATTTTTCTTCGTTAGCAAGTTTGTATTTCGTATTGTTTGCATCCAAAATCAAATAGAGCGTAGAAGAAATTCCTGCAATGAACATGAAACCCAAAATATAGTAGATATTTTGTTCTACCAACTCTTCTATTACTACACCCGACATTTTTCTCAGCTTCGTGAACAGAAAAATAAACGTAGAGGTATATAATAAAAGAAGTCCTGAAACAATAAGATTTTTTTTCATATTATGTTGTTTGGCTTTTATGCAAATCATTTAGAAATTTAATTATCTCCTCTACCTTCATCACATAATCAATTTTGGTCGCAGCCATCGCAGCCTTAGGCATTGTATCGATTGTACATTCTGTTGGCTCCTGAACAATGGTCAAACCTCCGTACTCTTTTACACTTTTCATCCCTAACGCTCCATCCTTATTAGCTCCTGTAAGCAATATGCTTACAAGCTTTTCTTTGTATACATAGGCTGCCGTTTCCAATGTAATATCAATTGCAGGTCTGGAATTATTTACCATCGACTCCGTAGAAAGTGCAAAGGTATTACCAAGCTCAATACACAAATGATAGTTTGCAGGTGCTACATACACTTTTCCTTTTTTTATACTTTCCTTATCATCCGGTTCTACTACTTTTTTAACACTTTTAATTTCAAGTGCCTCAATGAAACCACTCCTCACATGTTTTAACCGATGACAACAAATAATAATGGGCAGACTGAAGTCTTTAGGAATTTTACTGAGTATGTTTGCTAATACGGTAAAACTACCTGCCGAGCCGCCAATAACTATTGCCTTATATGGTCTGCTTATATCTGACGCCCTCATTATAACTACTTAAATTCATTTATATTGACTTCTATATAGATGAATTTATTCTTTAAATTTTTTGTATATTTTTTCTTCATTATTTACTACAATAAACTTATTGGAATATTCACTCCAAATAATTGATTCCTTAGAACCAATGGCCATGTAGCCGTATGTAAAAAGCATCTCATGAAATAACTTAATCACTTCATTTTGGAGATTTTGATTAAAATAAATCATTACATTTCTGCATAAAATAAGATCGCATTTTGTGAATGACTTTACTTCTGTAAGATTTATTTCTCTGAAAGAAACTCTTGTTAAAAGATCTCTATCAAAATATGCATAATCTTTATCATAAAGAAAATATTTTTTCAAATCTCCATTCGGGTTGTAACGAATGTAGTTTTTTTCGTTTAACTCCATGTTCCGGATGGATATTTTCCCTTCTTTCGCTTTTGCCAAAATACATTTATCAATATCACTGGCAATAATTTCAACCTTGTCAATCAGATCCATTTCTTTTAATAAGATAAGCATGGAGTATACTTCCTCCCCGGAAGAACAACCTGCATGCCAAATCCTAATCTTTTCCTGATTCAGAAACATGTTTGGTATCACCGTCTTCATAACTCTCCAAAAAGAGGGATCTCT
>DATHPH010000155.1:0-3367 GCA_035484095.1 Cytophagaceae bacterium
GGGACTTACTGCAGATCTTCAAACACCTGACTTTGAAACAAGGGTTGCTATTATTCAGAAAAAACTAGAAGCAGAACATGTAGAAATTCCAGCAGACGTTTTGGAATATTTAGCCTATAGTATTGATACCAATGTTCGGGAACTGGAAGGTGTTATTATTTCAATGGTTGCGCAAGCTTCTTTAAACCAGAAACACATTGATCTGGAGCTGGCAAAGCAAACGATACAAACCATTGTTCAAAATGTAGAAGCAGAAGTCGGGATAGATTACATCATGAAATTTGTATCTGAATACTTCAATGTTACTATTGATCAGATGAAAGATAAGACCCGTAAACGTGAAATTGTGGTAGCCCGTCAGGTATCCATGTATTTTGCAAAAGAATATACAAATATGTCGCTGAAATCAATTGGAAGTAATTTTGGCAACAGAGACCATAGTACTGTTATTCACGCCATACAATCCGTCAATGATTTAATAGACACCGACAAAAAATTTAACGCCACCATGCAGGACTTGATGAAGAAAATTAAACTAAAAGCAATTTAATCCTTCATCTCCTTGTGAGACTCCTGAGAGCCTTTCTGCTTCAAGAAAGGCTCTTTTATTTTGGGTAAACACCTTTTTTTTTATTGAAGTCAGGATTTTATAGACAAATTAAGATAACCCGATCAATTTTGAACTTAGTAAGTACTAAACAATGTCCATTTTCGGATGTATGCAATATCTTTTGTATAGTGTAACGACAATCAATTGTCAATCCTTTACTATAATATAGATTATTGAGAATACTATCCGTTTTAGCCATTTTCTTCGAATTCTACTTTTCAGGTCTTCCAAGAGCTTTTATAAATCCTACTATGTCCAAAAAAGAGGTTATATTGAATATAATGGTAATTTTTTTAATACTGAGCCCCTAAAATGATTCTTTGATCTATTATATCGAATACACTTTTATTAATTATGACCATAGATTTAACATAAGTGGGTGAAAAAACCTCCTGCCAAAAATTTAATTCTATTTTAAATATAAAAATTTGACAATTTTTTAAGCGATAAGTGAAAAAAATACCTGCTTTGAAGTCTTTTTTTGAAAAAAATTAAAAATAACCTTATATTTTTGATGATATTTTCAAAAAACATGATATTTTTGTCAAAGTAACTAATAATTTTAACACTAAACGAACAAAAACATGACTAAACAAGACAAGAAGCTGTCGATAATCCCATTCGTAGTATTGGTCATTATCAGTATCCTGGCACTTATTTTTGATGGAACACCCACAAAAGCCATTGTAACAGAAGGAATTAATTCAGGGGATACAGCGTGGATGCTCGTTTCAACTGCCCTGGTTTTGATTATGACACCAGGTCTAGCCTTGTTTTATGGCGGTATGGTGAATGCCAAAAACTTAATTTCCACAATGTTACAAAGTTTTATTTGTATGGGAATTATCAGTGTATTATGGATTGTAGTTGGGTATAGCCTAGCCTTTGGAGAATCCATCGGAGGTATCATCGGTAATCCTACCACACACTTTATGTTTAGAGGTGTATTGGATGGTAACCCATGGTCACTTGCCCCAACCATCCCATTAGCTTTATTTGCAATTTTCCAATTGAAATTTGCGGTAATCACTCCGGCCCTTATTACAGGTTCGTTTTCTGAAAGAGTGAAATTCACCTCATACATATTATTTGCCTGCTTATTCAGCATTTTAATATATGCACCACTTGCGCACTGGACTTGGCATCCTGAGGGTTTCCTTTTCAAAATGGGCGTTCTTGATTTTGCCGGAGGTACTGTAGTACACATTTCCGCAGGTTGTGCTGCTCTTGCTGCTGCTTTGTATCTAGGTAAAAGAAAAGAAACTACTATCACAGAACCTGCTAATATTCCTTATGTATTGCTTGGTACTGGTCTTCTTTGGTTTGGATGGTTTGGTTTCAACGCAGGTTCTGCCGTAGGTGCTGGAACATTAGCGGTTTCTGCTTTTGCTGCTACCAACACTGCTGCCGCTGCCGCTGGTATGGCCTGGATCTTATTTGATTCTGTAAAAGGAAAAGCTCCTTCTGCGATGGGTTTCTGTATCGGTGTAGTTGTAGGACTTGTAGCCATCACTCCGGCTGCTGGTTTTGTTACCATTCCGGTTAGTATTTTTATAGGTGTTTTTGCTTCTATCGCTAGTAACTTAATGGTTACATGGAGAGCTAAATCAGGAATTGATGATACATTGGACGTGTTCCCTTGCCATGGTGTAGGTGGAATTGTTGGGATGTTGATGACAGGTATATTTGCCAGCGGTGCTGTAAATGGCGTGGTAACAATGGATGGTTCTAAAGGCGAAGGTCTTTTTTACGGAAACGTAGGTTTATTCACTACACACTTAATTGCTTTGGTAGTAGTATTTGGTTTCGCGTTTATCGGTTCTTACATTCTATTGATTGTAACCAACCTGATTTCTCCTCTTCGTGTATCCGAAGAAGATGAAAAAGCAGGATTAGACGTTACGCAACACGGTGAAAAATTAATTTGGGGTGTTGAATAATTCATCATTCTTAATTTATTCATAAAATAAAAAAGAGACTTCGGTCTCTTTTTTTTATGCTTTAACGGATTCAGATTTTATAAACAAGAAATACCTTATGATTTATCGGAATCAATAATCTTGTATCTTGCATTGTTAAAACCTGAAACCAATGCTGACAACGAGGCAAAAAATAACCAAAGCACTGTATCCTATCATTATGTTTTTGCAAAAAAACAATTCTGCAAAAGGAAAAATACTTTTGAATACAACCAATATCAAACCCCACTATTCTTTTTATAATATAACAGCTATTGCCAATAATGGAACGGAAATTTCTATGCGAGATTTTAAGGGCAAAAAAATAATGGTTGTGAACGTTGCTTCCAACTGTGGTTATACTGGTCAATACGATGAATTAGAAAAATTATTTTTAAAAAATAGCGACCATCTAATATTACTGGGCTTTCCTGCCAATGATTTTAACAATCAGGAATCGGGATCGGATAAAGAAATCGAACACTTTTGTCGCATCAATTACGGGGTCACTTTCCCATTGTTTAAAAAACAATCCGTGTTGAAACCAAATCAAAATGAGGTATACCAATGGCTCACCGATAAAAAACGGAATGGATGGAACGATCAGGAACCTGTCTGGAATTTTTGTAAATACGTGATAGATGAAAACGGAACACTGACTTCATTTTTTGGTTCAGCAATTTCTCCTCAAGGTATCGAAATAAAGAACCATCTAGGTATTTAATCATTAATATAGGATATTGATACCATCTATCAATTTCGCCTCCGACAGTGCAAAGCGGTATCCATTTGCGGTTAA
>DATHPH010000156.1:0-4358 GCA_035484095.1 Cytophagaceae bacterium
TGTTTTTATTCTGTTCAGAATTTATAACCTATTAAATAATATACTTATGCAGGAAAAAGGTACCATCTCCATTCATACCGAGAATATATTCCCTATTATCAAAAAATTTCTTTATTCGGATCATGAAATATTTTTGAGAGAGCTTGTATCCAATGCGGTAGATGCTACTCAAAAGCTAAAAAAATTAGCATCTTTTGGAGAGTTTAAAGGAGAAGTAGGAAATCCTAAAGTGAAAGTTTCCATCGACGAAACAGCCAAAACTATTACGATCAGTGATCAAGGAATTGGAATGACGGCGGATGAAATTAAAAAATATATTAATCAGATCGCTTTCTCTGGTGCTACGGAGTTTATAGAAAAGTATAAAGACAAAGGAGATGAGAAGCAAATCATCGGTCATTTTGGATTAGGGTTTTACTCAGCTTTTATGGTTTCTGCCCATGTTGAGATTACTACTTTATCCTATCAGGAAGGAGCAAAAGCAGCTCGTTGGATATGCGATGGAAGTACTGAATTTGAAATATCTGAGAGCGATAAGAAGGAAAGGGGAACGGATATTATTCTTCACATCGCCGAAGATTCTACTGAGTTCTTAGAAAAATACAGGCTGCAAACAATCTTAGAAAAGTATTGCAAATTTCTTCCAATAGAAATTGAGTTTGACGGAAAGGTTATTAATAATACCACACCTCTTTGGACAAAAGCTCCATCAGAATTGAAAGATGAAGACTATAAAAATTTTTACAAAGAACTCTATCCTTTTAGCGAAGAACCTTTATTTTGGATCCATCTGAATGTAGATTATCCGTTTAACCTTACGGGGATTCTTTATTTTCCAAAACTGAAAACGGATTTCGAAGTTCAAAAAAATAAAATTCAACTATATTCTCGCCAGGTATTTATTACGGATGAGGTGAAAGATGTGGTTCCGGAATTTTTAATGTTAATGCACGGAATGCTTGATTCTCCTGATATTCCATTAAATGTATCCAGAAGTTTTCTTCAGGCAGATTCGAATGTAAAAAAAATAAATGCTCACATCACTAAGAAAGTGGCAGACAAGTTGGCTGAAATATATAATAATGATCCGAAAGAGTTTGAAGAAAAATGGAATGATATTAATGTATTTGTAAAATATGGTATGTTAAGCGACGATAAATTTTACGAAAAAGCGAAAGATTTTTGTTTGCTAAAAAATACCAAAGGAGAGAGTTATACCTTAGACAAATATAAAGAACATATAAAAACAAATCAAACGGATAAGAACGAAAACGTAGTAGCGATTTATACTACCGATAAAGGAAAACAGGATGTATTCATTCGTTCTGCTGAAAATAAAGGGTATGATGTACTGGAAATGACTTCGGTAATAGACAGTCATTTTATCGGAATGCTGGAACAAAAAATGGAGAAATTTTCTCTTAAAAGAGTTGATTCAGAAACAGCAGAGAAACTAATCGATAAAGATATTAAACTGGAAAGCATTCTTACGGACGACCAACAAACGAAGGTAAAGGAAGTGTTTGAAAAAGCAATTGATAATAAGAAAATGACCGTAGCTTTGGAGGCGTTATCAACAGATGAGTTACCTGTATCTATTATGCTCCCGGAATTTATGCGTCGCATGAAAGATATGTCAGCAGCCGGTGGTGGCGGAATGAACTTTATGGGTGCGATGCCTGAAATATACAATGTAGTAGTAAATAGTAATCATCCTACCGTACAAAAAATTCTGAACGAATCTTCTGAGGACGGACAGAAAAAAATTGCCAAGCAAGTATATGATTTAGCATTGTTATCGCAAGGAATGCTTACAGGTAAAGATCTCACCGACTTTATAAAGAGAAGTGTAGAAATTAGCTTGAACTAATCGCGTTTTGTATAACACAATAATTATTTAAAAAATTAGTTTTAAATTAGGCCGTAGCGACTGTTTGTAGGACAGATGCTACGGCTTTTAAAATGAAGTTCACATTCTATTACATACTATTTTTTGTTGCTTTCCTTTCAGTGTCTAAGGTGGTTTTTGCTCAGAATGAGAAGGAGCCACTTCCTTATGGCAATGGGAGTGTCTATATGAGGGATACTATTCCCGATATAAGCCTTGAAAAAGATACTACCTTAAAAAAACGAAAAAAAACAAAAGGTCCTAAACGACATGTTTTTTATGGTAAGAAATCCAGAAAGGGATATACAAGGATCGGTCTTGATCAAAAACAAGTGGTGGAGTTGTTCTATGTACTCAAAAAAAATGTGGAACCTACCGGATATGTTGACGGTATTTATGTATGGGATATTACTAAGGCAAAAGTGGTGCGGGTAAGAAAGGAGGAATTACCAAAATTGGTTAAATATAAAATTCTTCATGGTCCTTATACCAAATATGTAGGTGGAAGAATGATGGAGACTGGAATCTTTTATATTGGGACAAAGCATGGGAGGTGGGAAAAATATAAGTGGGAGAAAAAGTGGTGGGAAAAACCAGTGCCGGGTAAATATTATAATAAATACAACCAAGACGAACTTCTCCAACCAATATTGATGGGGAAGGCAAAATATTATAAGGGATTTCAAAAGGAAGCGAAAGTATCGTATTATGATTTTGATCAAACAAAAGTAAAAGAGGTAATTCCCTACGAGTTTGGTGAAAAAACGGGTGATTATTATTTTTTCTTAGAGAATGGGCAACCCGTAGTAAAAGGTCATTATGGAGATGGGAAAAAAATTGGATTGTGGGTGGAGTATTTTGAGGATACCCACAAGAAGAAAAGAGAAACTCAATATCCCAAAGATCAGTGGGACATTGTAGAGCCGGTTATTATGAAAGAATGGGACTCCAAAGGTAATTTGATAATTACAAATGGGGAAAAAGTAGATCCTAAGAAAATAGAAAAAGATCCTGTTAAAAAATTGCTAAAAAGAAAAAGATAGTTTTAGTATTTTTGTTTTTCAAAATATAAAAATATGTATTCATATAATTCACTTTTTTCTTTTACCAAAGAAATATTTACAAAAATTGGATGTCCGGAAGAAGATGCAGATTTAGCAACCACTGTTTTGTTATCTGCTGATTTGAGAGGGGTGGATTCGCATGGAATCGCTCGCTTGGTAGGCTATGTACGTTTATGGGAAACCGGAAGAATCAACACAAAGCCTTCTATCCGGGTTGTGCATGAAACGCCGAGTACAGCAGTAGTGGAGGGAGACAAAGGGCTTGGATTAGTGGTTGCTCCTAAGGCGATGCAAATTGCTATAAATAAATCGACGAATGTGGGAACCGGTTGGGTATCTGTAAAAAACTCTAATCACTATGGCATCGCAGGCTATCATGCTATGATGGCGTTGAAAAATGATATGATTGGCATCTCGATGACAAATGCAAGTCCTTTGGTGGCGCCTACATTTTCGTTAGAAAGACTTTTGGGTACAAACCCAATTGCAGTAGCTATACCTGCAGGAAAACAACCAGCTTTTGTGGCTGACTTTGCTACTACTACTGCGGCAAATGGTAAACTTGAAATACTTCAGCGCAAAGAGTTAGATGCACCGTTGGGATGGATTCAGGATAAGAATGGGATTCAGACATCGAATGCGAATGAATTGAAACAAGGGGGAGCCTTATTGCCTCTTGGAGGAGATCGTGAACACAGCAGTCATAAAGGGTATTGTCTTGGATCAATCGTTGATATTTTCTCTGCCGTTTTATCCGGTGCCAATTATGGTCCATGGGTTCCACCATTTGTCAGTTTTCTACCGATGCCTGAAAATCCTGTAGGTGAAGGAATAGGGCATTTTTTTGGAGCGATGCGTGTCGATGCATTTCGTCCTGCCGATGAATTTAAATTTCATATAGATACATGGATTGAACGCTTTCGTTCAGCCAAAGCGATTGAGGGAGAAACGGTCATTATTCCCGGAGATCCTGAAAGAGAAATGGAAGCAGATCGAATGAAAAATGGAGTACCTTTATTATCTCCTGTAATAAAAGATTTGGAGGAATTGGCTAAGAAATTTGAGGTGAAAATGATTTGAGGCGTTGGCTATATTTCGGAAATGAAAATAAAAAAAAGTAGGGAAGTAATTTTCCTACTTTTTTTTATTTCAAATACTTTACCGCATTAACATTACATTGTCAACAATTGCTTTTTCTTCGTGCAGATTAAATCGGCTATTTTATCGCCGATTTGTGTCGTCGTAATTCCCGATCCTTTTCTGATATCTTCGGTTACAAACCCATCGTTCAGGCATTGTTCAATTGCCTTGCGAATTAAGGTAGCTTCTTCGATTAAACCGAAAGAAGTTTCTAGTAGCATAGCAGCCGAAAGAATGGCGGCACAAGGATTCGCAATGTTTTTACC
>DATHPH010000157.1:0-2839 GCA_035484095.1 Cytophagaceae bacterium
TAGGATTAAAAAATACATTATTCCGGACGAACGTTCTGCCGCGTTTATTGGGTTGGGACTTAGCCGTATTACTCAATTACCTACGGTACTTATCTGCACTTCCGGTTCTGCGGCTTACAACTATGCACCTGCTGTAGCAGAGGCTTTTTTCCAGCACATTCCGTTACTGATTCTTACTGCCGACCGACCACCGGAATGGATCGATCAATTGGATGGCCAAACGATCCGTCAAAATAATTTATTTGGTAATCATGTCAAAGGAAGTTATACGTTGCCTGTAGATACGACACATCCGGATGCTTCCTGGCATGTTGAACGTATTTTTAACGAGGCGATCAATCTTGCTGTTCAATTTCCCAAAGGGCCTGTACACATCAATATTCCGCTTAGAGAACCGTTTTACCCTAAAGAAAGCATTCAATTTTCAGATAATTTAAAAATTATTGAAGCGGTAGCACCTTCCTATTCCTTGGAAGAAAATACGAAACAGCTCTTATGGAAAGAACTTATCGCCCATAAAAAGATACTCTTGGTAGCAGGTCAATCGATTGCAAACGATGAATTAAAAGAAACACTTCAACTCCTAAATGTGCCAGTATTGACCGAAGTGATTTCCAATCTTGGTTCAGCGGACACCATACATTACCACGATTTGTTTCTGCCTTCTTTGGAAATTTCCAATAATCTAAAACCGGATCTTCTTATCAGTTTTGGAAATTCAGTTCTTTCCAAAAATCTTAAACTATTTCTACGAAAAAATAAACCTTTGGCTCATTGGCATATTCAAGAAGGTGGGGTAGTAGCCGATACGTTTCAAAGTCTGACCAAACATATAGGCGTTTCTCCTAATTATTTTTTCAAAGAAATGAGCAAGGTGATTTTGAATACTTCTTCAGAATACAAAGCTGTCTGGACAGAGACGGAAAAGTCTGTGTCAGGAAAAATTCCCAAGTTTTTAACTTCAGAAAAATCATTTTCCGAATTTGAAGTTGTGTATAAAGTACTTTATAAATTACCGGAAGATTCTATTCTTGTTCTTGCCAACAGCATGCCAGTGAGGTATGCCAACTACATTGGGTTAAAAAATAGGAATATTGAAGTAATTGCCAATCGGGGTACCAGTGGTATTGATGGGATTATGAGTACCGCACTTGGAACGGCCCTTGCAACCAACAAAATAGTTACGGTTATTACAGGCGATATGTCCTTCCTTTACGATCGAAATGCTTTCTGGAACAATTACCTTCCTTCCAATCTTCGTATTGTGATACTAAACAATCATGGAGGTGGGATTTTCAGAATGATTGACGGTCCTGCTTCTCAACCGGAAGGAGAGGAGTATTTTGTTACCAAACAATCCCTTACCGCTGAAAATAGTCTGAAGGATTTTGATTTAAATTATTCATTCGTTTCCAAAAGAGAAACTTTTGAGGCTGCGCTTAATGATTTGTATGCAACAACAGGAAAATCAAGTGTAGTAGAAGTTGAAACGGATGGGATCGTAAATACGGAAGTTTGGAAGAAGTTTAAGTCAATTTTATAAATTTTATAGTAATTTTGAGTATCATACTAAATAAAGTACCATGCAAAGTAAATATACCTGGAAAGTAGTAAAGGAATTTGAAGATATTATTTATTCTCATTTTGAAGGTGTAGCCAAGATTAGTATTAATCGGCCGCATAAACACAATGCGTTTACTCCTAAAACAGTCATGGAGATGAGCGAAGCAATGGAACATGCACGTCAGGATCAGAGCATTGGAGTGGTTATTTTGACAGGGGAGGGTGGAAAAGCTTTTTGCAGCGGAGGAGATCAAAGTGTGAGAGGACATGGAGGCTATGTGGGAAAGGACATGGTACCCAGATTAAATGTATTGGATTTGCAGAAACAAATTCGTTCAATTCCTAAACCAGTAGTAGCGATGGTGGCAGGGTGGGCCATAGGAGGCGGGCACGTGCTTCATGTAGTTTGTGATCTTACGATTGCCGCAGAAAATGCTCGTTTTGGTCAGACAGGACCGAATGTTGGAAGTTTTGACGGAGGTTTCGGAGCTTCTTATTTGGCGAGAGTGGTGGGGCAGAAAAAAGCACGGGAAATCTGGTTTCTTTGCGATCAATACAATGCAGAAGATGCTTTAAACATGGGACTTGTAAATAAGGTAGTTCCGCTTGAAAAACTAGAAGAAGAAACAATCGCATGGTGTAAAAAGATGCTTGAAAAGAGTCCGATTGCGTTAAGAATGTTAAAATCTGCCTTCAATGCTGAATTGGACGGACAAGCTGGAATTCAGGAATTGGCCGGAAATGCTACCCTCCTTTATTATCTTACAGAAGAAGGGAAGGAAGGGAAAAACGCTTTTATGGAAAAAAGGAAACCTGATTTTTCGAAATTCCCAAGGCTTCCCTAAAATGAATCCAAAATGATCTAACATTTGGGGTTCTATAAGTTTTATATATTTAGTTTAGTAATAAAATGATTTCTAAAATCAATTGTCTTATCGTGGATGATATGGATGCATCAATTACCGGATTGCTTGAAGGCATTGGTGTGAAATCGGATTACAGGCCCGATATTACGAAAGAAGAATTTCTATCCATTATTGAGAATTATGAAGGGATTATTATCAGAAGTAAATTTTTTATTGGAAAAGAAATCCTTGAAAAAGCGACCAAACTTCGTTTTATAGGAAGAGCAGGGGCAGGACTTGACAATCTTGAGGTAGAGGCTTTATTAAGTAAGAATATTGCCCTTGTCAATGCTTCGGAAGGAAATCGAGATGCGGTGGCAGAGCAAGTGGTTGGGATGCTTCTTTCTTTACTCAATAATGTTGTAAAAGCG